>JALYKF010000165.1 GCA_030774905.1 Chloroflexota bacterium | reverse complement strand
TCGCGCGGAGCTCGCCCGTCGCTGCGAGCCGATCCCAGAACGGCGCGAGGTCGTGGTGCTCGATGCGCGACAGCCAGCGCGGCAGCGGCTTCCCATAGCTGTTCGCGTGGAACGCCGCGTACGAACGCGCGCAGGCCTTCCACTTCACCCCTGTCCACGGCGGCATCGTCTGTGGCCCGACATCCTCGAGGACCATCACGTGCCAGCCGTCGGCCTTCGCACCGCCGAAGTACTCCGGCGCCCACGGCCGCAGGAGCGGCGCGCACTCCTGGTAGATGTGCTCCTCATTCTCGAGGTCCCACTTCACGGCACTGTCCTTCGTGAGCGGGTAGATGCCCTTCATGAACGCGCGCCGCCCGTCACCAAGCTTGAGCCGGAATGTCGCCGATGGCGCGTAGCCGCCGTAGACCCGCTCCGCGCGGACGACCGGCGATCCGAGGAGCTTCGCGACCTCATCTTTGATCGCGCGCGGGACCGCCGACCAGGGCGGTTTGGCCTCAGCTCCGGTCCGCGACAACGTTCCGCAGCTGCTGCCACGCTTCGCGCGCTTCTTCGACCGAGCCCTCGTCCTCGATCGTCGAGATGTCGCCGGGATCCTTGTCCAGGATCACGGCCTTCAGGACGCGCCGCATGATCTTCCCGCTTCGCGTCTTTGGCAGCATGTCCACGAAGTTCAGCTCGCCGATGACGGCGAGCGGCCCAAGCTCCTTGCGCACCGTGGCGAGCAGCTCCGTCTTCAGGGCGTCCGACGGCGTGCGGCCTTGCTTGAGCACGACGAACGCGGAGATCACCTGGCCGCGGAGCTCGTCCGGCCGTCCGGTGACGCCGGCTTCGGCGACCGCGGGATTGCGGAGGAACGCGGTCTCGACCTCGATCGTGCCGATGCGGTGGTCCGCGATCTTGATGATCTCGTCGGCCCGGCCGCTGAACCAGACGTAGCCGTCCTTGTCGATGGACGTGGCGTCGCCGGTGAAGTAGACGCGCTGCCCCGGCACCTTGTCCCAATAGTCCTTCGCGTACCGCTCGGGCTCGGCCCAGAGCCGCGCTGTCAGGCCGGGGAACGGCCGGGTAATGACGAAGATGCCCTTCTCGTCAGGCGCGCACGCTCCGCCCTCGGGCGTGAGCACCTTCGCCTCGATCCCCGCGAGGGGCACCCCACCCGAGCCGGGTTTGATCGGCAGCAACGCGATGCCATACGGGTTGCCGACGATCGGGCCGCCGGTCTCGGTCTGCCAGTAGTGATCGATCACCGGGATGCGGTCCCCGAGCGCCTCCTTCTGGAACCACTCCCAGGCTGGCGCGTTGAGCACCTCGCCCGCGCAGAACGCGCGCTCGAGCGAGGTCAGATCGTGCTTCTTGGCCGGCTCGTTCCCGTAGCGCATGAGCAAGCGCACCGCCGTCGGCGACGTGAAGGCACCGGTGACCTTGTGTCGCTCCACGATCTTGTAGAAGGTCTCCGCGTCCGGATGGTCGATCGCGCCCTCGTACGCGATGGTGGTGCATCCAACGAGCAGGGGCCCGAACACGATGTAGCTGTGCCCGACGACCCAACCGATGTCCGAGGTCGACCACCAGATGTCCGCGGGCTTCAGGCCGAACATCCACTTCGCCATGCTGTACACGTAGACCTGATAGCCGCCATGCGTGTGCACCGCGAGCTTCGGCTTGGCGGTCGTCCCGCTCGTTGCGAGGATGTACGCGGGCTCGTTGGCCTCGAGCTCGACGTGCGCGTCGTCCTGGCCGTCGCCACCGGCGAGGAAGTCGCGCCATTCCATATCGCGTCCCGTGGTCCAGGTGATCAGCGCCTCGGTCCGCCGAAGGACGACCACCCGCTCCACGGTCGGCGCGGCTGCGACCGCGTCGTCCACGATGCCCTTGAGCGGCACGTCCTTGCCCTTGCGGTACGTGACGTCCGTCGCGAAGAGGGCCTTCGCGCCCGCGAGCCGCACGCGCTCTCCGAGCGCACCTGAGCCGAAGCCCGCGAAGATCACGATGATCACCGCGCCGATGCGGATCGCCCCCAGCATGAGGGCGATGGCTTCGGCCGACGTCGGCATGTAGATCGCGATGCGATCGCCTTTCTCGATGCCGAGTCCGCGCAGGCCCGCCGAGATGCGCTTGGTCAGAGCCAGGAGCTCGGCGTAGGTGTAGGTGCGGGTCTCGCCGCGCTCGTTCTCGGTGATCAGCGCCGTGGCCGCGCCGCGCCCGGACGCGACGTGATGATCGACGCAGTTGTAGGCCAGGTTCGATCGGCCGCCGCGGTACCAGCGGAACGTCGGGGGCTCCCAATCGAGGACTCGCTCCCACTTCTTGGACCAGCGGAGCTCTTCGGCGGCGCGGCCCCAGAAGCCGTCCGGGTCGTCGGTGGCCTCCTTGCGCCAGGCGGTGACCTTGGCGAGCGCGTCCACCTACCCGAGCTCTCGCAGCTTGTAGCGCTGGATCTTGCCCGCGGCGTTCTTGGGTAGCTCAGGGGTGAAGACGATCCAGCGCGGATATTTGTGCGGCATGATGCGGTCCTTCACGTACGCCTTCAACTCCGCGGCGAGTGCGTCGCTGGCCGCGCCATTCTTGAGGACCACATACGCCTTCGGCTTCACCAGGTCGTCCTTGTCCTTCGCGCCGACGACCGCGGCCTCGAGGACCGACGCGTGGCCGATGAGCGCCGCTTCGACCTCGGCGGGCGACACCCACTGCCCCGAGACCTTCAGCATGTCGTCACTGCGACCCTCGTAGGTGAAGTACCCATCCGCGTCCAGGTGGTACGTGTCGCCGGTCACGGTCCACTCGCCGCGGAAGGTCGACTTCGACTTCTCGTGCTGGTTCCAGTAGTACGCGCAGCACGAATCGCCGGAGACCCACAGATGGCCGGACTCGCCCGACGGCAGCTCATTCCCAGCGTCGTCGACGATCTTCGCCTTGTAGCCCGGGACGACCTTCCCGCTCGTCCCGCCGCGTGCGTCGCCGGGCACGTTCGAGATGAACACGTGCATCATCTCGGTCGACCCGATCCCATCGACGATCTCGATCCCGAAGCGTTTCTTCCACGCGTCGAAGAGCGGTTTCGGCAGGGCTTCGCCCGCGGAAAACGCGAAGTGCAGCGATGACATGTCGTAGCGGAATCCCTGCTCCGGGTACGCGAGCAGCGCCGCGTAGAACGTCGGCGCGCTGAAGAGGACCGTCGGCCGTTCGCTCGTCACGAGGCCATAGACGAGGTCCGGCGTCGCGCGCTCGGGCTTGTACACGGCCGACGCGCCGACGTAGAAGGGCGTGAATACCCCGTTCCCGAGCCCGTACGCGTGGAAAAGCGGCGAGACGCTGAAGTAGCGATCGTCCTCGGTGGTCTTCAGGATCTTCGCGCCGAAGGTCTCGCACGAATAGAGCATGTCGTGCTGCAGATGGACCGCGCCCTTCGGAAAGCCGGTCGTACCCGAGCTATACAGCCAGAAGCACGGGTCGTCGCGGGTCGTGTCCACGGGGTCCAGCTCGTCGTCCGCAGCCTCAAGCGCGTCGTCGAACGACAGCACGCCGTCGGGCGCCGCCGACCCGGTGACGAGCACGTGCTGCAGGCGCGGAAGGTCCGCGCGGATCTCTAGCACCTTCGGCAGTAGTGGGGCGGACGCGATGAGGGCCACGGCGCGGGTGTCCTCGAGGATGTATCGCAGGTCGCGCGACGGGAGCAGCGTGTTCGTGGGGACCGGGATCGCGCCGATCTTGATCGCGCCGAAGAACGCGTAGACGAATGCCGGCGAGTCGGCGATCTGCATGACGATGCGCTGCTCCATCTGGACGCCCATCTCCTTGAGCGCGTTGCCGGCGCGGTCCACGTTCGCGGCGAGCTCGCCGTACGTGACTGAGGTGCCCTGGCACCGGATCGCCACGCGGTCCTGGCGCACGCCGCGATGGGCATCGATGAACGTCTCCGCCGCGTTGTACCGCCGCCCCGGCTCCACGCGCGGATTATGCGGCGGTCGCCCCCGCGCTCCCCCCACCCGGGTGAATGCCCGCCACCACCGCGAGTACGGCGGCTTCGCCCACGGTCAGTACGCGGCCGTCCCACAGCGCCGGTGTCGGGCCGCCACCCAGCAGCGCCAGCTCGGCCGCACCATCGGTCTCGGCGTTCTGGAAGTCGATACGAGGCTTCAGTCCGAGCTCCACGATCCTCGATCGGACGCGCGCGCTCGTCGCTTCGGCGATGCGATGGAACAGCGTGTACTCGGGTCCCGTCATTCGCCCGGAGGATATCCATCCCCGACCAGGCGAATACTCGCTCGCTCGGTCATCACACCAGGCGAGCGTCGTTCATGACAATCGCGACGTTCGCCTTCATTGACACCGCAACGATCCGTAACGCCCGCAGTGAACTCCGACGCGGGGCGTTCCAACTGATGTGCGCCGGTGGTTCGCTCGCGGTCTCCAGGTGTCCATCGCGATCCTCACATCATCCGTAGCGGTCGTGATGATCGCCTGCGCGCCCGCTGCCCAACCGACCGTGAGCTCGCCTCTCTCTCTGCCGAACGACCGACCGAGCCCGCCCACCGTCCTCTCCGATCCGCTCAACTGCACCGACCGCGCGATGCTGCCGGCGATCGAGAACGTCACGGTCACGGCCTGGTCGCCGGACTCGAAGACGATCGCGCTCGTGCACACCGTGAATATCCCGAACGCGAAGACCGTCGTCGGCTACGAGGAGGACCAGCGCGTCGCGCTGTTCGACGTCGAGTCCGGCGCACTGCGCGACATCGGCCGCGGCAACCGGCCGACGTGGTCACCGACGGGCGCGTACCTCGCGTTCTGGTCCAACGACGGCATGGTCCACATCACCCAGGGCGGCCGGCTCGTCGCGAAGATCGACTCGACCCAGCCGGGCATTGGCTGGAACGGGGACCGGCTGCTCTATTGGCTGGGCGATGAGATCCGCGTCTGGGACGCCGGCGTCAGCTGGATCCTCTCGCGCGTCGCGTCTGACCTCGAGCCTGAGTATCCGTACGACGATGCGTACTTCAGCGCCGACGGGACGCAGTTCACCGTCGCGCGGTACACGTACGACGGCAACAGCCTCCGCTACGTGGGTGCGACGGCCACCGGCGCCATGACCCTGGTTGGCGACGGCAACACGACCTTCATCGAGTGGTCGCCGCGCGGCGCCACGCTGCTGCTGCGCTCCGCGACGCAGGTGTTCCTCCGCGCGGCAGATCGGACGACCCAGACGATGGCGCTGTCGACCTTCCGCGGGCCGGTGCATGGCTGGACGGCGGATGGGCGGCTGTACGTGGGCGCGATGTCACCAACGGTCCCCGGAGGCAACGCGTTCGACCGCTTCCCGATCGTCGGCGGCGACGAGGATGAGATCGCGACGATCCCGAACCTGCTTGGCTCGCGCGTCTTCAGCCCGGACAGCCACTGGTTCGCCGGCGTGAGCCGGACGGGTCTCTACACGAGCCAGCTCGAGCTCTTCCGCTGCGGGGTCGCCGGCGAGGGGATGGACTTGCGCTCCGACACGGCGTCGCGGTCCCGCGCACAGAAGATCGCGACCGATTCCAACCGCTTCGTCCGCCCGGTCGCAGGCGCGTTCACGCAGTTCTTCCAGGGCAGTCACACGGGCATCGACGTCGCGGCTCCGGTTGGGTCGATCCTCGTCGCGGTGGACGACGGCGTCGTCAACGCCGTGGGCTGGCTCCCAGTCGGCGGCTACCGGGTGTGCGTGCTGCACGCCGCGGGGCTCGAGAGCTGTGACTACCACACGTCGTTGCCGCTCGTGACCATCGGCGACCGCGTCGTGCGCGGTCAGCCGGTCGCGCTCATCGGCATGACCGGCCTCACCACCGGCCCGCACGTGCATTGGGAAGTCAAGCTGAACGGCAGGATCGTCAACCCGCTCGACCAGTAGCCCCACGGAATTCGGCCACCAGTGCGGTCACCCGCGCAGCCGTGGCCTTCGCGTTGTGGGGACTGTGGCCCCCGCCCGCGAGTAGCTCGATCCGCGCCGTAGGGACGTCCCGCCGGATGCGGTCGAGCTCGCCCGGCTCGGTGCGCGGATCGTCGGCGCCGTGGATCACCAGCATCGGCACTCGGAGCTCGTGCAGCCGCTCGTCGTAGAGGTCATCGTCGGGCGTCGCAGCAATGTCGAGCCAGGCGCGTCCGTCCGCGCCGATGATCGTCCGCCAGTAGTCCTCACCGTGCTCCGCAGCGAGCTTCCGACTGACGCGCTCCCCGAACGCGTCGGGGTGGTTGGCCATCTGAAGGAAGAAGTCGCGCGAGCGCGGCTTCGCGCGGTCGAGATGGATCGCCTCGACGACGACGCCGCTGTAGCGGTCCGGCTGCCGCAGCGCGAGGAGCGTCGCGATGACCGCGCCGTCACTGTGGCCCCAGAGGGCCGCTCGCCCGATCCCCAGCGCGTCGAGGAGCCGCTCCGTCTCGATCGCGGCGGCGACGTGGAATCGCGGCGGCAACGATGCGATCCGCGGTGACCGGCCGTAGCCGGTGCGATCGGGGATCACGAAGCGGCGGTCGAGCGTCGCGATCGCGTGGTCGAACGGGTAATAGCCGTAGCCCCACCCGCCGTGCAGGATGACGAGCGGCTCGCCCTCCCCTCCCTCGCGGTAATGCAGCGCGATCGGGCGCGTGCTTGGCAGGAGCGGCGACTCCGCGATCGTCTCCGTACGGGAGACGAGCGTCACTTTCCTTTGCTCAAGCTCGGGCCTTCGGCCCGTGCGCACCGCCGGACTCGCTCCTCGCGGCACGGCCGCTCGTCGCTCATTTGCCTTTGTAGTTCGGCTTGCGCTTCTCCGTGAACGCCGTCACGCCTTCGCGGGCATCCTCCGACGCGAAGAGCCGGCCGACCGCGGCATGCTCGAACAGCATCCCGTCCTGGAAGGGCATCCCGCCGCCGAGCACCGTCGCAAGCTTGATCTGCCCGATCGCGAGCGTTGGGCCGGTCGAGAAGAACGACGCCATCTCGTGGGCCCGAGCCTGGAGCGCCGCGGCCGCGACGACCTCGTCGACGATGCCGAGCGTCTTCGCCTCCGCCGGCTGCACCGTGCTGCCTCGGATCATCAGCTCGAGGGCTTTCTGCCGCCCGATGAGCCGGGGCAGCCGTTGCGTGCCGCCGGTCCCAGGCAGGACGCCGAGCGTGACCTCCGGCAGCCCGATGTTGTACGTGCCTTCCGCGGCGATGCGGATGTCCGCGCACATCGCGATCTCCAGGCCGCCGCCAAGACAGTGGCCGTTGATGGCGCACACGACGATCTTGGGCGTCCGCTCGAACTTGCCCATGATCTCGTTCGCGTGGATGACGAACGCGAACTGATATTCGCTGTCCGTCGAGGCGAACATCTTCACGTCGGCCCCGGCCGAGAAGAACTTCTCCGACGCGCTTCGTAGCACGATCGCCTTGACCGTGGGGTCGAAGCGCGCTTCGTCGATCGCGAGCGACAGGTCGTCAAGGAAGGCCTTGTCGTATGAGTTCGCAGGCGGCCGGTCCAGCACGATGTGGCCCACGGCGTCCTGTTTCTCCAGCCGAACGACGGACATACGACCTCCTCGAGCACGCGAGCGGATTTCCGGCACAATCTAATCACCGGAGCCGCGCGATGCGCTCACTCACAGCTGAGAGGTGTTCCCCATGGCACGCATGTTCATCAACGGTGAGCTCGTCGACGCCCAGGCGGGCAGGACCATGGAAGTGAAGAACCCGTCCACGGGCGCGGTCGTCGACTCGATCCCACGCGGATCCGTAGCCGATGTCGACGCGGCGGTCGAGGCCGCGGCCAAGGCCTTCCCGGCGTGGGCCGCGCTGCCGCCGACCAAGCGTGCGGCGATCCTGCACGCCGCGGCGGAGAAGATGAAGGCCGCGGTCCCCGAGCTCGCGAAGCTGCTCTCGCAGGAGCAGGGCAAGCCCCTCGCCCACGCGGTCCTCGAGGCATCGCGAGTCCAGGAGAACCTCGAGTACTACGCGGGCCTCGCCGACAAGATCCGCGGCGACTACGTGCCCCTCGACGACCCGGCGAAGTTCGGGCTCACGATCCGCCGGCCGATCGGCGTGGTCGCGGCGATCACGCCCTGGAACTTCCCGCTGACGCTCATGGCGAACAAGATCTGCCCCGCGCTCGCGACCGGCTGCACCGTCGTGCTGAAGCCGGCCTCGACGACACCGCTCGCCACGCAAAAGGCCGTGGAGATCATCAACTCGGCCGGCTTGCCGCCCGGGGTGCTGAACATCGTGCATGGGTCCGGCAGCGAGATCGGCGACGCGCTCGTCTCGCACAAGAAGGTGAACAAGGTCGCCTTCACCGGCCAGACCGAGACCGGCAAACGGATCATGAAGCTCGCGGCTGAGAACGTGACCCGGGTCACGCTCGAGCTCGGTGGCAGCGATCCGATGATCGTCTGCGACGATGCCGACATCCGCCGGGCGTCAGCCGCGACGGCGATCGGGCGCTTCTTCAATGCCGGGCAGGCGTGCCTCGCGGTCAAGCGGGTCTACGTGTTCGCTTCCGTCGCGGAGGAGTTCATGACGAAGATCGCCGATCGCGCGAAGAAAGAGTGGAAGGTCGGTGACGGGCTCGCTGAAGGCGTGAAGATGGGGCCGCTCCACACCGAGCACCAGCGGTCCGAGGTCGAAGCCCAGGTGGCTGACGCCGTGAACAAAGGGGCCCGCGTCCTGGCTGGAGGCACCCGTCCCCAGGGGGACGAGTATGCAAAAGGCTGGTTCATGGAGGCGACCGTCCTCACCGATGTCGCCGACGACTCCCGCATGCTCACCGAAGAAGTGTTCGGCCCGGCGCTGCCGATCGTGATCGTGAACGACCTCGACGAGGCGATCGCCAAGGCCAACTCCAGCGTGTACGGTCTCGGGTCGTCCATCTGGACGAAGGATCTCGCGAAGGCCCGCAAGGCCATCGAGCTCCTCCAGGCGGGCTACACGTGGGTCAACGACATCCAGGTCGCGTACGACCAGCTGCCATTCGGCGGGTCCAAGCAGTCCGGGTTCGGCAAGGAGCACGGCCTCGAGGCCCTCGATGGGTACCTCGAGAAGAAGTCCGTCGTGCTCTCGGCGGGTTAGCCGTGGCCGACATCGGAGCGCTCGTGACCGAAGCGAAGGGCCTCGATCTGTTCCGGCCACACGGCGCGTTCGAGGTGCATTGCGCGCATTGCCACGCCCGGCTCGACGGCAACGGCGACTGCGCCACCTGTGGCCTCATCGGACGTCCCGCAGCCGAGCTCGAACGGCGGGGCGCGACCGAACCCGAGCGGGTGACGAAGCTCCTTACGGCGGCCATCGCCAAGCGGCGCGCATACACGCCTGCGGGAAAGGGCTAGCCCGCGCGACCAAGCGCGGCCTCGGCCGCGCCAAGCACCTCGGTGTCGCCGATCTCGAGAACGGCGCCGTTGCGTTCGGTCGCCGGCAGGCACAGGTACGCGACGACGCGCGCCGGATCGTGCGGATCCTTCGTCAGGCCCTGGCGGTGCGCCTCGCGGTATTCCTCGACGCGCGGGAAGTCCTCGGGTGAGGCCTGACGGATGCGCTCCTGCATCGCGGTGTCCATGTATCCGGGGTGGAACGCCGACACGGAAACGCCGCTGCCGTCCATCTCGAGCGCGAGCACGCGCGTGAGCTGATCGACGGCCGCCTTCGCGGCGCAGTAGGCGCTCCAGCCCGCGCTCGCGCGGTCGGCCGCGCCGCTGGAGATGTTCACGATCCGTCCGTAGTCGCGGTCGAGCATCCCCGGGAGGACCGCTCGCGTCACGAGGTACGTTCCGCCGACGTTGATCGCGATGTTCCGCAGCCACATCGTTCCGCTCGTCTCCGCGAGCGGCCCGATCGGGTCGAGCACGCCGGCGTTGTTCACGAGGATCGTCGCCGGCCCGACCCATCGCTCGGCCGCGAGGACGAGCTCCTGCACCTGCCGGTCGTCCGCCACATCGGCCGTCTGCGCGAGCGCCTTGCCGCCCTGCTTCTTGATCGCATTCGCGACCACATCGAGCTCAGGCGCGTTCCGCGACGCGATCACGACGTTCGCGCCCAGACCGGCGAGGGTCTCCGCGATCGCGCGGCCGAATCCACGGCCGCCGCCGGTCACGATCGCGACCTGCTTTGCGAGGAGCGCGTCGGTCACGCGCGGACCGAGAGCTGCTTCGACAGGACCGCGCCGAGCCGGTCGACGTCCGCATCGCGGTGCAGGGCCCAGAAGGAGATGCGGATCGCATCCATCGATTGGTCCCCGACGTGCTTGATCACGACGCGGTCCTCATTCCACGCGCGCTGGACGATCTCCTCCGCACCGCCGGCCCGAGGTTGCACGACGACGATGCCCGTCGGGTCGTCGGCCCTGCCGAGCAGGTCCAGCGGCAGCTCATTGACGAGCCCGACCACTCGGCCACGGAGGTCCTTCACGCGCTCGCCGACTCTCGCGCCGAGGGCCTGATGTACCGCGAGCGCTTGCCGCACGCCCACGAACGCCGCGACATCCACGGTGCCGATCTCGAACCGCGTCGCGTCGTCGTTCAGCTTCATGTGGCCCTCGAGGTCGTGGTCCGCGCGCGATCGCCAGCCCACTCGGCTCGGCGTCCACTGCCCCGGATCGGCGACCCACGTCGCGCCGGTCGCCAGCGGTCCATGCAGCCATTTGTGGCCGAGGAAGACCACGGCGTCGGCGCCGAGGCGGCGCACGTCAACAGGGATCTGGCCCATGGCCTGCGCGCAGTCGATGATGCTGATCGCGCCGGCGGCGCGCGCGAGCCGGCACGCCGCCTCCACGGGCAGACGCCGGCCGGTGCGGCACGACACGAGCGACAGCACGATCGCCTGCGCGCCATCCTCGAACGCCTGCGTGATGTCGGCGAGGAAGCGCTCGTCCTCGTGCAGCGCGACGACGCGTACCCGATCGCCGCGATCCTGCCGCCGGTAGACCGGAAGGAGCGCTGCTGGGTGCTCTTCCGCCGTCGTGACGATGAGCGCGTCCGGCGCCAACGGCATCGAGGCAATGAGGGTGTTGAGGCCGTCGGTCGCCGATTGCGTCAGGGCGATGCGCGACGCCCCGTCGGGATCGCCGATGAACGCCGCGAGCGCGGCCCGCGTCGCCGACAGCTCGGCGTTGTACGAGTCGTACCCAACGTGCGAGAACATGCCGACGCCGTTCATCCACGTGCGGTAGGCCTCGGCGGCGCGCTGCGCGATCGGGAACGTCGGCCCGGAGCCCGCGACATTGAAATAGAGGAAGTCGTCGTTCAGAGCCTGGAGCGCCTCGACGGACGTCTCCGGACGATCCTCGACGAAATTCATGCGGTCGTGATCCCGCGCAGGGCGAGCCCCGCGGCGAAGAGCGCCATGAAGCCGAACGCGAACGACGCCGCGCGCGGCTCGCGCCGCCGAACGAAGGTCGCGGCGAGCGGCAGCGCGAGCGCCAGCGCGACGCCGTACAGCACGTGCAGCGATTGCGCCGGTGGCCGGGTGACGAAGACCGCGACGCCGAGGAGGCCCTGGGCGACGGCGGCGATCTCGAAGATCACGAGCGCGCCGATGAAGTTCGGGGTCGGGCCCGACCCGCGGATGCCAAGGCCAAGGCCCCAGAGCCCGACGAGGGACAGGTACAACACGATCGCGGTCGCGACGCGGCCGTGCAGTGAGAGCACGACATCCACGAACTGAGGCTAACCCATATCCTCGACCGCACCGTGGTGAGGAGCAGCGACATGTCGCGCATGTGCCGGTGAAGCCCGGGCCGGGCCCCGCGAACGAGATCCCGGAGACGGGCACCGCGTACCTGGACGGCGCGTTCGTCCCGTTCGGCGACGCGAAGGTGAGCATCGCGACGCACGCACTGCAGTACGGCACGGGTGTCTTCGAAGGGATCCGCGCGTACTGGAACGCCGCCGAGGACCAGCTCTACGTCTTCCGGCTGCGCGAGCACTTCGAGCGCATGACGCGGTCGTGCCGCATCGTGCGCATCGGTCTGCCCGGCGACCCGGGCGAGCTGTCCGAGATCGTGCTCGAGCTCCTCCGTCAGAACGCGTTCACCAGCGACGTGTACATCCGGCCGCTCGCGTACAAGGCGGCGCGGGTCGTGAAGGTCGCGCTGCACGGTCTGCGCGATGGCTTCGGCATCTACGCATTCGCGATGGGCGGCTATCTCTCCACGGGAGGGCTCGCCGCGCACACCACCAGCTGGCGGCGGATCTCCGACGAGGCGATCCCGGCGCGGGCCAAAGTGAGCGGGGCGTACATCAATACCGCTCTCGCGACGGACGAGGCCGGCGAGCACGGCGCCGAGGAGGCGATCTTCCTCACGACCGGCGGGCACGTTTCGGAGGGCGGCGGCTCGAACCTGTTCATGGTGCGGGACGGGACGCTCATCACGCCCCCGGTGACCGACGACATTCTCGAGGGCATCACCCGCGAGACGATCCAGGTCCTCGCCGGCGAGCTGGGCTACGCGTTCGTGCAGCGCTCGATCGACCGAACCGAGCTGTTCATCGCGGACGAGCTGTTCTTCTGCGGCACTGGCGCGCAGGTCGCGCCGTGCGTGAAGGTCGATGGCCGGCCCGTGGGCGCGGGCGCGATCGGACCCGTCGCGACCGCCATCGGAGAGCGGTACTTCGCGATCGCGCGCGGGGACGATCCAGCGCACGCGGAGTGGCGGACCGCCGTCTACCGGCGATGAAGGTCGGCTACCAGGGCCTCGCCGGGGCCTACTCCGAAGCCGCGACCGTCGCGTTGTTCCCCGACGACACGCCTGTCCCGTCGCGCACGTTTGGCGACGTGTTCGCGGCCCTCGAGTCGAGCGCCGTCGGCGCGGCGGTGGTCCCGGTCGAGAACACGCACGTCGGCTCGGTCGTCGACGTGTACGACCTGCTGCGCGGGCACACTGGGCTCCAGATCATCGCCGAGGCGATCGTGCGCGTGCGCCATTGCCTCCTCGCGCGCGAGGGCGCGACGCTCGATGGGATCACGAAGGCCCGATCGCATCCGCAAGCGCTCGCGCAGGTCGACGATTACCTCCGCGCTCGCCGCATCGAGCCGGTCGTCGCGTACGACACCGCCGGGGCGGCCGCGGAGGTCGCGGCCGGTGACGACCTGACGGTGGCCGCTGTCGCGAGCAAGCGCGCCGCGCGGCGGTACGGCCTCGCCGTCCTTGCCGAAGGGATCGAAACGACGCCGGACAACTTCACGCGGTTCTTCGCGCTCGCGCGCCGCGGTGACGAGTACCCCGGTGGCCGCGTTCCCGAAGCGCTCCGCGGGGGGCCTCGCAAGACGAGCCTGGCCTACGCGACGGCGAACACCCCGGGCGCGCTGACGCGCTCGCTTCAGCCCTTCGCGACCGCGGCGCTCCAGCTCACGAAGATCGAGTCGCGGCCCAGCCGCGCGGCGCCGTGGGACTACGTCTTCTACCTGGACTTTGAAGGCGATCCGGTGCGCACGCCCGCGACCGAAGCGATCGCGCTCATGAAGACGTGCTGCGCCTGGGTCCAGGTGCTGGGCACCTACCGCGCCGCCACCACGGTCCTCGAGCCCGACTGACAACGCGACAGGCGCCGCCGGGGGCGGCGCCTGTCATGAATGGAGGGAAGGTGGATGGGCTAGTTCGTCGCCGCCGGGCGGGGCGCACCCGGGTGATCGACGATCTTCACGATCGCCGCCTTCACCTTCGGCCCGAGCAGATCGGCCTGGGCCTGCGTGAGTTTCCCGTCAGCGACCGCTGCCTGGATCTTCTCGGCGGCCTTGGCGTCGAGGTCGCTGAGGAGGCCGCTACGCGACTTGCCCGACGTGGCATCGGCGATCTGGCCGAGACTCTTGCCGGACATGAGCTGCTGTTTCACCTGATCGGCCGGGAGGCCAAGGTAGCTAACGCTCTCCTTGGCGACGTCGCCGACGAACTCCCGGAGGTTCGGGTGGCTCGCGACGGTCGTGAGGGCGTTGATGATCGCGTCCTCCTGCGCCTGGGTGATGACGTTCTTCGCGACGAGCGCGTCCAGGACCGCTTTCAGCTTGGCCCGGGCCTTCTCGTCGGTCGCGTTGGTCGCACTCGCGGTGGTCGAGCTCGGCGCGGTCATCGTGACGGCATCGGTCGCGGTCGGGACTGCCGCGAACGCGACGCCCCCGAGCAGGCCGACGCCCACGAGGCCCGCGCTGACGATCGCCACGGTCTTCGAGCGAAGGATCGAGGCTGCGTTCATGTTCATTCTCCCAAGAGCTGCCCGCGCGGTGCGGGCGTTCTATTGAGAGTTATCGGACCGGCCCATCAGGAGTTGCGGTCGAACGTGCCCTCTTACAAGTCCTTAACAGGTCAATTCGCGGGTGGTGCGAACACCCGGAGGGCCTTCGGCCGGACCGTGAACGTCTGCGGCAGGTTTCCGACCACCACACCGTCGGCATGGACCGCGAGCTCGCGGGTCGCCGAGAACGTGATGCGCTTGCCGCGATACCGGTGGCCCTGGGCCTGGCGATCTCGATCGGCGGCCGCCGCGATCAGCTCTCGCAAGACGCGGAGCTTGTTGTCGCCGAAGATGACCAGGTCCAGGCGGCCGTCATCGAGCTCGGCGCCCGGCGCGACCTCGAAGCCCCACCCGTACCACGGCCCGTTGCTCACGACGGCCTGCAGGACTCGGTGTGTGCGCGTGCGGCCATCGACATCGATACGGACGCGCACGCCGCGCCGCCGCAGGAGCGCGCCGAGGATCGTGAACGCCCTGCGGCGCTGGCCGCGCTGCGCGGCACGCGTCGCGCGGAACGCGTCCGCGTCGAGCCCAATGCCGGCGGCCTCGAAGAAGACCTGGCCGCCGACCTCGCCGACGTCGATCTTCCGCACGGTCGCGCGGGCGATGACCTCCCCAGCACCATGTGCGTCTGCCCGCGGGATCCCGAGGGCCCGCGCGATGTTCATGAACGTGCCGAACGGGAGGATGCCAAGGGTGACCTCACTGTCGATGAGCGCGCGGGCCACCGCGCTCACCGTTCCGTCGCCGCCGGCCGCGATCGCCACGTCGTACCCCTCGGCCACCGCGCGCCGGCCGAGGTCGGCCGCACTCGGATGCTCGAGGGCCGTCTCGACGACGTCGATGGTCTCGAAGCGCTCGCGGAGCCGCGCGAGGACCGCATCGACGTCCGCGCGCGCGATGCCGCCGCCCGCTGCCGGATTGACGATCGCGAGCGCGCGCGCCATGCGCGCGCCAGTGTGCCGCTAGTTGCAGAGGAACGTGCAGATGTCGGCGCGCCATCCGAATGGGTCACGCACCGAGGTACGCGCGGGCGACGCCGGGATCCCGCAACAGGGCCGCGCCGGTGCCGGTGAGTCCGATCCGCCCGAGCTCCAACACGTACGCGCGATCGGCCAAACGCAGCGCCCGCAGCGCGTTCTGCTCGACGAGCAGCATCGTCGTGCCGCTCGCCCGGAGGTCGGCGAGCACGCCGAAGACCGTCGCGACCATCTTGGGGGCTAGGCCGAGCGACGGCTCGTCCAACAACAGGACCCGCGGGTTCGCCAGCAGCGCGCGGGCGATCGCCAGGAGCTGCTGCTCGCCGCCCGACAGGTTGCCCGCCGGGAGGGCGCGACGCTCGGCGAGGATCGGGAAGCGGTCGTACATCGGCGTAGGGTCGCCTGTGCCCGATAGGAGCAGGTTCTCGTGCACCGACATGCGCGCGAGGACCTCGCGCCCTTCAGGCACCTGGATCAGACCGGCCCGCACGATGGCGTGGGCCGGCGCGCCGGCGAGATCCCGCCCGCCAAGGCGGACCGTGCCGCGCGCGGGACGGACGAGACCGCAGATGGCCGCGAGCGTGCTCGTCTTGCCCGCCCCGTTCGCTCCGATGAGCGCGACGACCTCGCCCTCGCTGACGTCGAAGCTGATGCCATGCACCGCCTCGATGGCCCCGTAGCGCACGACGAGGTCGCGGACCTCGAGCATCGAGTCAGGCATCGTCCGCTCCGAGGTACGCCTCGCGGACCGCCGGATCACCCTGGACCTCCGCCGGCGTGCCTTCGGCCAACTTGCGTCCGAAGTTGAGGACGGCGACCCGCTCGCACGCGCCCATCACCAAACGCACGTCGTGCTCGATGAGGATGATCGTGATGCCGTCGGCGGCGAGCGCCCGAAGCGTCTCACGGAGCGCGGCCGACTCGGTCGGGTTCATGCCCGCGGCCGGCTCGTCGAGGATCAGCAGCCGGGGCTCCGATGCGAGCGCCCGCGCGATCTCCAACCGCCGCTGATCGCCGTACGCGAGCTCACCCGCCAGCGCGTCTCCGCGGGGCGCGAGGCCGAATCGCTCGAGCAGCGCCCGCGCCCTCGCAGGCGGGCTCCCCCGAAGGAAGCCGCCGACGAGCACGTTGTCGAGCACGCTCAGTCCCTTGAACAGCCGGATCGATTGGAAGGTGCGCGCGATCCCACTGCGTGCAAGCTGATCCGGACGCAGCCGCGTCACGTCCGCGCCGGCGAACCGGATCGCGCCGCCATCCGCGCGGAAGTGTCCGGAGATGAGATTGATGAGGGTGGTCTTCCCCGCCCCATTCGGGCCGATGATCCCGAACACCTGCCCTTCGGGCACGGAGAGGTCGATGGCGTTCACCGCCACCACGCCGCCGAAGCGCTTCGTGAGCGCCGTCGTCTCAAGCAACATCCTGGGCTCCCACGCGCCGCAGGCGCATCGTTCGCCGGAGCTCGAGCAGCGTCGCGAGCCCACGCGGCAGGAACACGATGACGAGCACGAGGATCGCGCCCTGGAAGATGTCCCGGTACTCCTGCAGTGGCTGCAGCACCGCGGGGAGCGCGGTGAACAGGAGCGCGCCGAGGATGGGTCCGAGCACGTTCGGGATCCCGCCGACGACGGCGAAGACCAGGATCTGCACCGCGCGCGCGAACCCGAACTCATCGGGTTGGATCGCGAAGTCGAAGTGGGCCGCGAGGCCGCCGGCCCAGCCCGCGATGAGCGCACCGAGGACGAACGCGGCGAGCTTGAACCGCCGCACCGGGATCCCCTGGCTCGCGGCGGCGACCTCGTCTTCCCGGATCGCGGCGGACGCCCGGCCGAGGCTCGAGCGACGGAGCCGCTCGCAGGCGACGGCCACGACGATCAGCGAGGCGAAGATGTGCCAGACCTCGGTCTTGGGCGGGATCCCCACCAGGCCCTGGCCGCGACCCGTGATCGGGATCGCGAGGATCGCGACCCGGACTACTTCGCCGAACGCGAGCGTCGCGATCGCGAGATAGACGCCGCGCAGGCGGAAGACCGTCGCGCCGAGCGGTACCGAGACGAGCGCCGCGAACAGGGCGCCGCAGGCGAGCGCCAGCGGGAATGGGAAGCCGGCCTTCATCGTGAGGAGCGCCGAGCTGTACGCCGCGATCCCGGCGAACGCGGCGTTCCCGAGGGTGAGCTGGCCCGTGTACAGGGTGAGCCACACGGAGAGGGCGAGCATCGCGTTGAGCCCGACGAACCCGATCGTCGTCTGGTACGCGGCGAAGAACTGCTGCAGGTCGTCCATTCAGACCCGGTCGACGGCCCGCTGGCCGAGGATGCCGGTCGGCCGCACGAGGAGCACGATGAACAGGAGGCCGAAGGCGAACGCGTCGCGGAGCTCGCTCGGCAGGAAGGCCAGGCTCGCGATCTCTCCGAAGCTCAGCAGGTACGCGCCCAAGACCGCACCCGGGATGCTCCCCATCCCCCCGACGATCATGACGGCGAACGCCTTGAGCTCGAACGCGAGCCCCATCTGCGAGAACGGCGAGTTCGTCGCGAAGCCGTACAGCACCCCGGCCACGCCGCCGAGGCCGGCCGAGAGGAAGAACGTCGCCGCGATCGCCCGCTCCACGTCGATGCCCAGGATCCGGGCCGCCCGCGGATTCTCGGCCAGTGCGCGGAGCTCGCGGCCGAGCCGCGTGCGCCGGACCAGGTACGTGAGGGCCAGCATGAGGACGACCGCCAAGCCGATGATCACCGAGCGCAGCGTGTCGACCTGCAGCCCGCCGACCTGGAACACTGCCGCCGGCAGCGTTCCGGCGGGATACGCCTGGAGGTCCGGCCCGTACTTCAGCTGGATGACCCGGATGATGATCAGCGATACGCCGATGCTCGAGATCATCGCCGAGAGCGGAGGCGCATTCCGCTTGCGCAGCGGGGCGAACGCGATGCGGTCGAGCAGGACGCCCGCGATGCCGCACACGACGAACGCCACGACGACCGCGAGGGCCGCGGGCACGCCCTGCTGCATGGCGAAGAGGGCGGTGAAGGCACCCAGCGTGAACAGCGCCGGGTGCGCGAGGTTCAGGATGTCGAGGACGCTGAAGACGAGGGTGAAGCCGAGGGCGAAGAGGGCATAGATGCTGCCGATGAAGATCGCGTTGTAGATCTGGTCGGCCACGCCGGGAGGCTAGCGCCTGCGGCGGACGCGCCGAAGGCGCGGTGAAAGGAGGTGCGCGTGGCGGATGAGCTCAGCGGGTTGACCGAACGCGCGCGCCAGGAGATCGCCGCAGCTGCGGACGAGGCCGCCCTCGAGACGGTCCGGGTC
>JALYKF010000164.1 GCA_030774905.1 Chloroflexota bacterium | reverse complement strand
CTTCCGGTCCCCGGCCGCCGACGCCGCCGCCGTCGCCATCGCGCACCTGGGCGCGGGCGGCACGAGCGTCTCGTTCGGACATGCCTGCGAGGGCGAGCCGCTCGAGATCGTGCGCGACGTCGTCGATGTCACGACCCGCATCCGCGCCGCAGGAGCGGCCGGCGAGATCGCGATCCGGACCAGCGCCGCATCGGCCGTGGCGCTCGGGCGCGCGGTCGAAGCCGGCGTCGATCGCGTCGTCGTGCGGATCGCGTCGGCTGACGGGCCGATGTACGAGCGCGTCCACCGCCCGGCGGGATTCCGGTGGACCGATGTCCGCGCGGCCGTGCGCGAGGCCGCGGCGCGGCGCGTCGCGATCACCATCGAGCTGCTGTCGCTGCCGGGACTCACCGATCGAGAGACCGAGGTCCGCGCGCTCCTGGCGTTGCTCGGCGAGCTGCCCCCCGGCACTGAGCTCCGGCTCACGGATCTGGCTGCAGATCCGTACGCGCTGCTCGCGCGCGTCCCTCCGGCGGGGACCATGGGCGTCACCGCGATGCTCGATCGGCTGCGCGCCGACGCGGCGCACGTCCGACTGGCGGCGTAGCGGTGTTCCTCGATCGCGCGCGTCTGGTCGTCAAGGGCGGCGGCGGCGGGCGCGGCGTCATCTCGTTCCGCCGCGAGGCGCATGTGCCGCGTGGCGGTCCAGATGGCGGGGACGGCGGGCGCGGCGGCAGCGTGATCCTCCGCGTCGACAGCGGCATGACGACGCTCTCCGAGTTCCGCTTCCGGAAGACGCTCGAAGCCGAGAGCGGCGCCGCTGGCGGGGGGAAGAACAAGAGCGGGAAGGCGGGCGCCGATCTCGTCGTCCGGGTCCCGGAGGGCACCATCGTCGTGGACCGGGCGACCGGCGAGCGCGTGGCCGATCTCATGACGCCCGATGAGGAGATCGTCGTGGCGCGGGGCGGCCAGGGCGGAAAGGGCAACGCGCGATTCGTGTCGAGCACGCGGCGCGTGCCCCGCATCGCGGAAGACGGCTCACCGGGCGATTCGCACGAGCTCGACCTCGAGCTCAAGCTCATCGCGGACGTCGGCCTCGTGGGACTGCCGAACGCTGGAAAATCTTCGCTCCTCGCCGCGCTGACCCGGGCGACCCCGAAGATCGCCGACTACCCGTTCACCACGCTGACGCCCAACCTGGGCGTCGCGCGCCTGGAGGACCGCGAGCTCGTCGTCGCCGACATTCCCGGGCTGATCGAGGGCGCGCATACCGGTGCCGGCCTCGGTGAGGAGTTCCTTCGTCACATCGAACGGACGCGGCTGATCGTGCACGTCGTCGACCTCGCGCTGGACGATCCGATCGCGGACATCGCGGTCGTGGATCGCGAGCTTGGCGCGTACGGCCGCGGCCTGATGGAGCGCCCCCGGATCTTCGCCCTCAACAAGCTCGACCTCTTCGAGGCGCGCGAGCGGGTCGCCACGGTCGCGAAGGCGCTGGGGCCGAACGCGCTGGCGATCTCGGCCGTGACCGGCGAGCGCGTCCCCGAGCTGCTCAAGCGGATCTTCGCCGCCTGCCCCCCGCGGGACGTCATTCCCGCCGCGGCGCCGGGCGAGCGGCGCATCGTGTTCAGCGGCGGCGGCCGCGACTGGACCGTGAAGAAGGACCCGGACGGCTTTCGCGTCCGAGGCGAGCGCGTCGAACGGCTGGCGACGGGGATCGACTGGGAGAGCCCGGATGCGGCGGCGTATTTCCAGCGGCTGCTGCAGAAGAACGGCGTCGAGAAGGAGCTCCGGCGCCTCGGCGTGAGCAACGGCGACACCGTGCACATCGGGGGCAAGGTGCTCGAATGGACCGAGGGCGGTCCGCAGTGAGGATCGGCGTCTTCGGTGGCACGTTCGATCCCGTCCATGTCGGACACCTCGCGATCGCGCACGCGGCGCTCGAGTCACTGCCGCTCGATCGCGTGCTCTTCGTGCCTGCCCGGCGGTCGCCGCTAAAGGAGCGGGGCCCGGTGGCCACCGAAGCGGACCGTCTTGCGATGCTCGAGCTCGCGGTCGCCGGGGAGCCCCGTTTCGCGGTGTCGCGCGCGGAGCTCGACCGCGAGGGACCGTCCTACACCGTCGACACGCTGCAAGGACTCGCCGGCGCGGATGCGCTCTTCCTCATCCTGGGCAGCGACGCGATCGCGGACCTGCCTCGATGGAAGGACCCCGAGCGCATCGCGGAGCTCGCGACCCTCGTCGTCGCGGACCGCCCCGGCGCGCCCGAGCGCATCGGCGACGCGCCGATCGTCACATTCGACGCTCCCCGGCTCGACATCAGCTCGCGCGAGTTGCGCGCGCGGGCCGCTCGCGGCCTGTCCCTGCGGTACCTTGTCCCGGACCCCGCTTGGAAGCACATCGAGGCGCGCGGCCTGTACCGCGCGGAGGGACCGACGTCGCGAACGACCTGAGCCCGCGCGCGCTCGCCGACCTCGTCGTCGACGCGGCGACCGACAAGAAGGCCGACGACATCCTCGTCATGAACGTCTCGGAGGTCACCTCGATCGCGGACTTCTTCGTCCTGTGCAGTGGCCGGGGCGAGCGGCAGGTACAGGCGATCGCCGACGGGATCGTCGAGAACGCCAAGGCCGCCGGCCTGCAGCCGGTGGGCGTCGAGGGCTATAGCTCGGGACGCTGGGTGCTCATCGACCTCGGCGACGTCGTGGTCCATGCGTTCGTGCCCGAGGAGCGCGATCTCTACAAGCTCGAACGCCTGTGGGGCGACGCGCCGATCGTCCTGAAGATCGAGTAGCCCTCAGGCCTTCGGCCGCTGCATCGGGCTTGGCGCGTTTTCGCCGCAGCCAGCTCGCGCGGTACCAGATCGCGCCGTACACGATGACCCCGAGCACGCCGAACAGCAGGTCGTTTCATCCGGTCGAGCAGCGGGTGCGGAGAGCGTGCGCGAGCGGGCCAATGGCGGCGTGGATGCACCCGGCGTGCCGAGGGTGGCCGAGTAGGGTTGCCGCGTGCGTCGGGGCGTCGAGCGCGCGGCGGATGGGCTCGTGGCCAGGCCGTGGGCTCTCGTCGCTCTGGTGGCCCTGGTCGTGGTCATTCCGATCCTGATCCTCGGCGAGCTCTCCGCTTCGGACACGCAGCGCAGGTTGCGCGCGGAGCGCCTCGCGCTCGGGGCGCAGGCCGCTGAGCGTGGTGCCGAGGCGATCGGAACACAGCTCTCGCTCTCGATCCAGCAGCTGCAGAACCTCGGCTTGTGTCTCGGCACGTGCAACCGCCCCGAGCTGATCGCCGGCATCCGGCTGGGGGACAGGATCGGGGTGAAGATCGCCCTCAGCGCACCCGATTACGCCGCCGCGTTCACCGACATCGTCGCAATCGACGTCGTGGATCAGAGCGGGACAGTCTTGGCGACGGTCACACCGGTATCGGGCTTCACCGGCGGAACGGCGGCCCCAGCGGTCGCCAGCGTGGCGGACCGGACGTACTTCCGCCAGGCACGCGCTGGCTCTTCGCTCGCGTTCGGGCCGTCGACACAGCCGTTGTATTTGGAGCATCCGGTCGTCATCGCCGTCCCCGTCGGCGAGCAGAACAGCGCATCGATCATCGGTGTGCTCTTAGGCGAGGTGAGCGGCGACGATCTGGCGGGCCACCTGCGGTCCCAGCTCGGACCGTTCGACGACCTCTACGTCGTGGATGACACGGGCCACCTCATCGGCCGGGCGGCGCACCGACCGAGCGAACCGATCGATCTGACCAAAGCTCCGGTGATCCAACAGATCTTGGCCGGTACGCGGGTCGCGGGCGAGCTGCTCGATCCGGTGAGTGGGGCGGTCGCGCTGCTCACGTCGGCGCCGATCGTGGTGAACGGCAAACCGGGATGGTCGGTCGTCGCGGTCCAGACGGCGGGTGGTGTCGAGAGCGAGACCGCCGGCGCGCTCGGGCAGCAGCGCGCCTTGCGGCTGGCGCTCGTGGCGATCCTGTTGCTCGGGAGCTTCGCGTTCGCCCGGATCGCCGAAGCATCATTGCGGCAGCGCC
>JALYKF010000163.1 GCA_030774905.1 Chloroflexota bacterium | reverse complement strand
GTCCGGACGATGGGCCACTCGATCATGATGAGCTACGACACGTACGCGCTGTTCCTCCTCGCGCGAAGCCCCGATATCCAGGCCGAGCTCGGCGCCGGCGCGGCGCAGCTGATGGCCGGAGGACCGTTTCGCGCCGAGGCTCGTGAGGAGCTGCCGCTCGCGCGCGCGGTCGAGGAGGCCGTGCGCCTGTACCCGGACGCGTACGTCCAGGACCGAACGGCGGCTGCGGACCTTCCCATTGGGGACGTGACGATCGAGGCCGGGACGCGGATCCTGATCAGCCCGTGGGTCATCCACCGCGATGCGCGCAACGTTGCGGAGCCAGCCCGGTTCCTGCCGGAGCGTTTCCTGCCTGAGCGGCGGCGCAGCATCGCAAGGAACGCGTTCATCCCGTTCGGCAGCGGGCCGAAGATCTGCGTGGGCAACCGCTTCGAGCTCGAGCCTGCCGACCCGCACTCCCAGCTCATCGATCCGCCGTTGCTCGAGCCGGCCGGCACGCTCGGCGTACCAACGGGCGGGCTGCACGCGTGGGTGCGGCCGCGCGACGCCGCGGCCTGATGGACGTCATCGAGGCGATCAACACCACACGGGCAATGCGGCGGCTCGACCCGACACGCGATGTGTCAGACGAGGACCTGCGGGCGATCCTCGAGGCGGCCGGGCGCGCGGCGAATGGCGGCAACCGGCAGCCGCTGCGCTGGATCGTCGTGCGCGATGCCGGGCTGCGGCGCGCGCTCGGTCAGCTGTACCGCGAGGCGTCGGCGGAGATCGCGGGTCCCGGCGCGGCCCCGCCGCCTGTAGACGACCGGTCGCCGCAGGCTCGGATGGTTCGCTCGATGGAGCACCTGGTCGAGCACCTCGGCGACGCGCCGGTGATCATCCTTGCCTGCGCGAGGGGCGATCCCGGGCGCATCGAAGCGTCGGTGTACCCGGCGATCCAGAACCTGATGCTCGCGGCGCGCGCCCGCGGGCTCGGCACGACGCTCACGATCCGGCTGCGCCAGCGTGAAGCCCCGGTCCGAGCCCTGCTGGGGATCCCGAGCGACGTGCGCCTGTTCGCGGCGATCCCGGTCGGGTATCCCCTCGGGAAGTGGGGCACCGCACCGCGCCGTCCGGTCGAGGAGGTCACCTTCGGCGACCGCTGGGGCGAGCCCTTCGTCCCGTGAAGGTCCACGACGTGCTGCCGCCGCAGACCGCCCTACTGACCGCCGGCCGCCGCATCCACGAGGAGATCCGAATGGCCCGAGCCGCGGCGGCGAGACTGCGGGCCGGGCGATGAAGGTCACGTTGCTCGGCACCGGCATGCCCCAGCCGGATGTCGCGCGGCGCGGGCCGAGCCAGACGATCGAGATCGGCGACGACTCGCTCCTGGTGGACTGTGGCGCAGGGACGCTGCACCGCTTGCTCGAGAGCGGACAAACGGGAGCGCACATCCGGCGCATCGCGCTCACGCACCTCCACTCCGATCACACGACCGGTCTCGCCGATCTCCTCTGGGCCGGGTGGACCCAGCGCTGGTGGTCGACCGCGCCAACCATCGTCGGGCCGCCGGGGACCGCCGATCTCATCGCCAAGCTCATCGACGCGTACAGCTACGACATCGCTGTGCGCACGACGGAGGGTGCGCTCACGCGTGCCACGCTCGAGCCGGAGGTGGTCGAGATCGACGACGGCTGGTCCGATCGCACGGATCACTGGCAGCTGCGTGCGTTCCGCGTCGAGCACTCTCCCGTCGACCAAGCGTTCGGCTTCCGGATCGACGCGGACGCCGGAAGCGTCGTCGTGTCGGGCGATACATCGAAGAGCGAGAACCTCATCCGCAATGCCCGCGACGCGGACCTGCTCATCCATGAGGTCATCTGGCGCACCGGCATGGAGCAGCTCATCGCGGCCAGCACCGACCCGAAGCAGCGATCGCGCTGGGCCCGGATCCTCCGCTACCACACGCCCGCCGATGACCTCGGCACCGTCGCCGCCGGATCGGCCGCCCGGCACCTGGTGCTCACGCACATCATCGCCCCGAACGGCGGACCCGCCGACCTCGAACGTGACGTGCGCCGCGGATACGACGGTCCACTGACAACTGGTGCGGACCTCGCGACATTCGACGTGGGAGGTCAGTCATGAGCCGGATCGCGGCGAGCGATTTCGCGCTCCCGGATCAGGATGGGCGGCCGTGGCGCCTCAGCGATGCGCTCCGTCACGGGCCGGTCATCCTCGTCTTCTATCGCGGGGATTGGTGAATGATGTGCAACGGGCAGTTGGCCCTGTATGCGCGATCCCAAGCCCAGCTCGACGCCGCGGGGCTTCGCGTCGCCGCGATCTCCGTCGATACCGTCGCCCGGAACCGGCGCCTCGCCGACAAGCTCGCGCTCGGCTTTCCCCTGTTGTCGGACCCGGCCGGAGCGGTCATCAAGGAGTGGGGCTACTGGCAGGACGACGAGGGCGGCATCGCCGAGGCGACCACGGTGATCGTGGCGCCCGACATGCGGATCGTGTTCGAGCGCGTGAGCGCGCATCCTGCCGATCGTCCGCTCGTCGACGAAGTCATCGCGGCGGCCCGCTGATGGCCCGCGGTGACCCGCCCGTCGCACTCGAACGGTTGCTTCCCTGGCTCCGCGGCGCGGAGATGGGCATGTACGCCATCGAGGACTCGTGCCCGGACCTGTCCGCCGCGGCGCGTGCGGAGATCGATCGCCGGCGCGAGGTCTTTCGCCAGTGCGCCGCCGCGGTGCGCGAGACCATCGACCAGAAGACGTCGGACGGGCCTGTGGCATGACCGAGGCCGCCACGGTCGTGGGGCCGGTCGTCGACGGGGGCAAGTCCTTGATCAAGGTGCCTCGAGACTGGAACGGCACGCTCATCCTGTACAGCCAGGGTCCGCCCGCTCCGGCCGAGGATCCGATGTGGAACGCGGAGCACCCGACCCCGCGCGCGTTCCTCGAACGCGGCTTCGCCCTTGCGGGCTGGACCAATCCGGTCTTCTGGCCGTTGGAGCACTCATTCCCGAATCAGCTCGCTGTCCTGGACGATTTCGCGGCCCGCTTCGGCCGTCCCGAGCGCACCATCGCGTACGGTCAATCGATCGGCGGATTCATCACGGCGGGGTTGGTGCAGCGGCTGGGCACGCGACTCGACGGCGCGCTGCCCGTGTGCGGCCCGCTCGCCGGCGGCATCGCGATCCAGAACCGCGAGCTCGACATCGCGTTCGTGCTCAAGACCCTCCTCGCTCCGGACAGCGCGCTCGACCTCGTGCGGATCCGCCGACCGGGCGAGAACCTGCGCCTGGCGCTCGAGATCCTGGACGCCGCAGCCGCGACCCCGGACGGCCGCGCGCGGCTCGCGCTGAGTGCGGCCGTCTCGAACATCCCCGGCTCCCCCGACCCGCTCTCGGTCACCGGCGATCCGCGATCCCAGCTCGAGCGTCAGATCGAGTGGTACCGCCGCATCGTTTTCCTCGTGATCTTCCAGGCCCGAGCGATCGTGGAAGAGCGCGCCGGCGGCAATTTCTCGTGGAACACGGGCGTCGACTACGACACGCTGCTGGCGCGATCGATCAATGTCGAGCAGGTGTGGGCGCTGTACGCCGAGGCAGGGCTCGATCTTGCCGCCGATGTGCGGGCACTCGCGGACGCGGCACGCATCGAGGCCGATCCGGCCGCCGTCCGATACGTGGAGCGCCACATCGTGTACGACGGTGCGCTCGCGGTCCCGGTGGTCACGCTGCACACGACCGGCGATGGCCTCTGCACGCCTGACCACGAGCAGGCGTACGGCGACGCGGTGCGTGCCGCGGGTCGGGCCAATCTGCTTCGGCAGCTTTGGGTCAGACGCGATGGGCACTGCACGTTCACGCTGGCCGAGACGTTCACGGCGCTCGATGTCCTGCGGAGCCGCATCGATACCGGGGTATGGCCGGCGACCGACGCCGCGACGTTGAACGGCCGCGCGGCCGAGCTCAGCGAACCGTTCGGCGTGCTCGTGGGTCCACAGGGCGCCGGCGCAGCTACGGAGCCGGCGTTCTTGGAGTTCGCGCCATGGCCCTTCTCGCGGCCGTACGACGCTCGCTCGATCCCGCGGGCCGACGGGGACGGCGCCTAGCCCCGGTCGGGTTGGGCCTTCGCGAGCGCGTCGCGCAGCTCCGCATCGCGCGCAATGCGCAACGCCGCGGCCGCGAGCACCTCGGTGACGATCGCGGCATTGGCGTGCGCCGTCTGGGAGATCGCGGCCTCCCGCATCTGGATGGAGTGACCGGGGATCGCGTCCGGTGACACGGGGAACGCGATGTAGTCCGCGGGCATCCGCTGGGAGAGGTTGCCGATGTCGCTTGACGCCGAGATGGCGGCGCCGTGCAGAGCCGCGATGCCGCGCCGGCCGAGCTCCTCGCCGAGCAGCGCCGCGAGCGCAGGGTTCACGAGCGGCGGGTCGTAGCGCGGCCCTGACTCGACGACCTCTACCGTCGTGCCGGTCTGGAGCGCAGCACCCTTGGCCACGTCGCCGAACTCCACGATGAGGCGGTCCAGCTCCGCCGCCGTGCGGGCGCGCAACGAGAAGTGCGCTTCCGCGTGAGCCGGCACGATGTTCATCGCCTCACCGCCGGCGGTGATGATCCCGTTCGCGTGCGCACCGGCCGGGAGTCGCTGGCGCCACAGAGCGACACCGTTGAACAGCGCGATGACCGCATCGAGCGCGCTCCGGCCATCCTCTGGCGAGACCGTGGCGTGAGCAGCCACGCCTGCGTAGCGCACGCGGAACGCGGCTCGCCCGAGCAGGCCTTCACTGACGACCCAGCGCGCCTGCGCGGACGCATGCGACGAAAGGGCTGCGACGGTGTCGGTGAAGACGCCCGCGCGCAGGAGCTTGATCTTCCCGCCACCGCCCTCTTCCGCAGGCGTCCCGACGAGCTCGACGGCCAAGTCGGCCCCGGCGGCCTGCTCCGCGGCGAGCAGGAACGCGCCGACCGTCGTCATCGCGATGAGGTTGTGGCCGCAGGCGTGACCCATCGTGGGAAGGGCGTCGTACTCGGCCAGCAGCGAGACGGCCGGGCCCGTCGGCGGGCCGACCCGTGCACGGAAGGCCGTGGCGACGGCACCGACACCACGCTCGACCCGGTGACCGTGCCGTTCGACGACCGCCGCGATGCGCTCGACGGCGCGATGCTCTTCGTACGCGAGCTCGGGGTCGTCGTGGATCTCGCGCGAAAGCGTCACGAGCTCGGCCGCAAGGTCCGCCCTCATGGCCCGCCCGACGCGGCCCGCAGAACCTCCTGGGCCTGCCGCTCGTGCGCGTCCGTGTGGAACGGCCAATGCCGGAACAGGTCACCGACGGTCTCGGTAGGCCCGCCGTGCCAGTTC
>JALYKF010000162.1 GCA_030774905.1 Chloroflexota bacterium | reverse complement strand
GCACGACGGGCATCGGCCCGGCTCGTTCACGAGACCGCGGGACTGGTAGAACTCCTGCTCCCCGCCGGTCCAGATGAATTCCTGACCGCAGTCCTTGCAGGTCAGGGTCTTGTCAGAGAAGCTCACTGTGAAGCTTCCTCCCTTTTGTTTGCTGGCTTCTCGAGCCGCGCTCGGTCTCGGGAGGACTGCCTCACTCGACGCTCGCGTTGATAGCTCTTGTCGCCGCTACCCCCCTTTGGAGGGCGGCACGAATGTACCAGCGGGACTTTCCGGAGGGAAGACCTCGCCCAGCCAGTCGTCGTACCACTGACCGCTGCGGAACCCGTAGTGCCGCATCAGCCCCATTTGCCGGTAGCCGGCCTTCTCGTTCGCGCGGCGGCTGCCACGGTTCAGGAGCGAGATCCAGTTGTGCACCCGATGCAGGTTCATTTCCCGCCACGCGAATTCGGTCCGTAGGCGCACGGCCTCGGAGGCGATGCCGCGGCCGTACAGGTCGCTGCGGCCGATGAAGATGCCGCTCTCGCAATCGCGCGCGACCCAGTCGATGTCGAAGAGACCGGTGAACCCGACGGTCTCGTTGTTGTACGCGATGGCCCAGGACACGCTGGTGGGATCGTCGGCGTCCTTCTTATGGCGCTCCTCGAACGCCTCGTCTCGGAAGTCGAGGATCCGGCCACCCCAGAACCGTGACGTCTCGGGCTCCATCATCCACCGGACGTACGTCTTGTGATCGTCCACCGATGGCGTGCGGAGCGTGATCCCGTTCACGCCGACGAGCAGCGGTCCGAACATCTAGCGGGCCTTCTCGTCGCCGAGCGGCGCGTACTCGCGCTCGTTCGGCCAGCGCTCGTTCCAGATGTCGCGATCGATCTGGTAGAGGTACTGGTCGACGTACGCGCCGTCGCGGTAATAGACGGAGTGACCGTGCCCGAAGCGCACGTACCCGAGCTTCTCGAGGATCCGCTGGCGGCCGATGTCGTCGGCGGCGATCCGGTCGGTCGCGGCGAGCCGCAGGTTCATGTAATCGAACGCCCACCGATGCAGCGCGAGGGCGGCGTCCCAGCCGTAGCCCTTCCGCGCCTCGTCCGGATCGATGACGAACTGATCGAGCGAGATGCCGTCGGCGTGCGGCGCGCCCTCGAACTCGATTCGGGCGTAGCCCACCGGACGGTCGCTCACGGCAATGGACCACAGCACGCTCGACTTCTCTTTCGCCTGCTCAGCCCAGCGCTCTTTCCACGTCGCGCCGGCCGCCGGCTCGTGCCAGCGCCCGATCGGACCGGCGCGGCGGACGCGCATGTCCGCGGCCCAGCGCTTGTGGGCCTCGAGATCCGCGTCCCCTGGCACGCGCAGCGTCGCGGTCTTGCCGCGCACCGTCCCACCGAACATCGCGGCTGAGTTTACGTAGCGGCGGGGAGATGGATGGAGAACTCCGCGCCGCCGCCCTCGGCGTTCCGCGCGTCGATCGATCCGCCATGCGCTTGCGCGATCGCCTGGGCGATCGCGAGCCCGAGGCCCGCGCCGGCGCGAGCCGCGGCATTGTCGCCGCGCCAGAACCGCGCGAACAGCTTCCGCTCGGTGCCCGGCGGAAGGCCAGTGCCCAGGTCTCGCACGCGCACGATCACCTCGCCGTTCAGCTGCTCCCCGTTGACCCGGACCGTGGTGCCGCGTGGCGAATGCTTCACCGCGTTGTCCAGGACGTTGATGAACAGCTGGGCCAGCCGGTCCGGATCGCCGACCACCGGCAGCGCGCCCGCGGTCAGGTCGAACGACACGCCGGCCTCGCGGGCCTGCACGTCCAGCGCGGCGACGGCGCCACGCAGCAGCTCGGCCGCGGCGATCCGTTCGTGCGCGAGGCGCTGGACACCGGCTTCGAGCTTTGCGACCTGGAGGAGTCCCTCGACCATGCGCACGAGGCGCCGGGCCTCGCGCTGGATGATCTCCGCGGCCCGCGGCACGCCGTCGCCGCGGGCCTCTCCTTCGACGATCGCCTGCGCGAAGCCGTGGATCGAGGTGAGCGGCGTCCGCAGCTCGTGCGAGATGTCCGCGAGGAACGCCTGCTCGCTGGTCCGCGCGCGCTCGATCTCGCCGGCCATCTCGTTGAACGCCCCGCCGAGCTCCTGCACCTCGGTCGGTCCGCCGACCGGCACGCGCGCGGTGTGATCCGACCCGAACGCCCGAACGCCGCCAACGAGCCGCCGCAGCGGCTGCGTAATGGTGCGCGCGAGGAGCCCCGCGACGACCAGGGCGAAGCCGGCCGCGACGATCCCGGCGATCACGAGTGACGGCAAGAGCGCGCGCACGACGTCCGCGAAGACGGCCCGGGGCCGGGCGATGACGATGAACCCTTGACCGCCCGCCCCCACCGTCGCCGTGCGCAGCTGCTGCTGGACGAAGATCCACACCGTTCCATCGGCGTCGGCGAACTGGCCGATGCCGCTTGCGTCGGGCGCGGGGAATCGCGTATTCACGAGCGTGCCGTCGCTGTCGATGAGCACGCGACGCTGCGCGTTGTTCGCCGTTGGATTGTTGCCGGGGCTGACGATGAGCACGCGGGCGTTCGCGGCCTGCACCTGCTCCGCGAGCACCGCGATCGCATCGCGCGGCTGCTGGCCGTTCCGCACCGCCGTCTGGATCGCCGTCTCGAACGGCGCGGCAAGCTCCTGGAGCCGGACGCGTGTCACGTCGTTCTCGTACCGCAGCAGCAGGCCGCCGATGGCCAGGCCGGCGATGAGCAGCCCGACCGCGACGACCGCGAGATACGACAGGAAGAGGCGGCCTGCGACGCTCTGCATCTTTCAGACCGGCGGCACGAGCTTGTATCCGACGCCCCACACCGTTTCGATCTTCGCGCTCGCGCCGCTCAGCTTGTCGCGCAGCTGCTTCACGTGGACGTCCACGGTGCGCGTCTCACCGGGGTACGCGAAGCCCCACACGTTCTCAAGGAGCTTGTCGCGGGTGAGCACGATGCCCGGCTGACGGCAGAACGCCTCCAGCAGCTCGAACTCCTTCGCCCGCAACGCGACGGTCGCGCCGTCGACGATCACCTCGTGCCGCGCGGGGTCGAGGGTGAGGTTGCCGACCTCCAACGGCCGCGTCCCGCCGCTGCCGGTCGCACGGCGGATGAGCGCGTTCACGCGTGCGACGAGCTCGCGAGGGTTGAACGGCTTGGTGAGGTAGTCATCGAGCCCCGCGTCGAGCCCGGCCACTTTCTGCACATCTTCGGCGCGGGCGGTCAGCGCGACGACCGGTGAATCGTGCGCGCGTCGCAGCTCCGCGAAGAGGTCCAGGCCGTCGGCGTCGGGCAGGCCGAGATCGAGCACCACGCACGCGGGCGCGCCGCGTGCGAACGCCGCGCGGGCCTCCGCGCCGGTCGCGCAGTGCTCCACGACGAACCCGGCGTTCTTCAGATATAGGCCGACGAGCTCCGCGACCGACGGGTCGTCCTCGACGACCACGACACGCGTGCCACTCATCGACCGAATGCTAGTGTCCGCGCGTTGTCCCAACGGCCGTTGCGTCTCGCGACGATCCTCGCGCATCCGGACGACGAGACCTTCGGCATCGGCGGCACTCTCATCAAGTACACCGACGCCGGTGTGGAGTGTCACAGCCTCTCGCTGACGCGGGTGAAACGGGAACAAACGAGGGCCTCGATCGTCTTCCGCGCGTGCGCGACGTCATCGGGTTCGTGGCTCGTTCGGAGACCTACATTCGCGCGTTCCCGGATCCGGGCGGCCCGCCCCTCGACACGGATCTGCTCGCGGGGTTGCGCTAGCTCGCGACTGCCAGCGGGTGGGTGAGCGCGTCGGCGACGGCCTGGACCCGCCGCGCGGCGGACTCCGACCGGGGTGCGCGTGACCGCAGCTGCTCGACGAGAGCGTCGACGCCGCAGATCACCGGCACCGTCGAGCTCGCGCAGTCGTCGCCCGTCCCGCGCTCGATGAGCACGTACGCGTCGACCGTGGAACGGATGTGCCCGCCGCGTGAGATGTCCGTCCGCACGCGCGCGGCGTTCTCACGCGCGCGCCGCGATGGCGATCCGTCGAGGTGCACGAGGCCCTGCGCTTCGACGCGGTGCCAGCCGTCGTTGTAGCAGCCGTACTTCGCGTCGAGGCCAAGCGGCTCGATGGCCGAGATGCCGGACGGCCCGACCACGACGATCGGAACGGCGGCCGAGCCATCGCGCGGGGGGTACTCGGTGAGCACGACGTACTCCGGTCCAAGGGCGGTCGTGAGCTTGTCGGCGACGCGCTCCGCGAGCTTGCCGCTCTCGCGCGCGCCCAGCGCGCGCGCGCCTTCGCGGATCGCGAGGGCGAGTGGGGGAAGGGCCAGCAGGTACACGAGCGGCCCGTCGGATCCGTTCGCCACGGCGGCGGTGCCGAGGGCGAGGGCCAGCCAGAAGCACGCGGCGCGCAGATTGCGCCGCCAACGCACGGGTCGAGTGATCCTGGAAGCAAGGATCGCCACGGATAGCCCTTCCTTTATCGCGCCCCTAGTTGGTGAGAGGTTGATGCTCGTCCGTGATAGCAACGCCGACAAGTAGGAGAGTGGTACTACCACCGGCGCGGTAGCCTCCAGCGGATGTCACTTCGGTCGGAGATCGCGGAGCAGCCCGGCGTCGTCGCCCGCCTCCTCGAGGTCGGCTGGCCCGAGGCCCGCACCCTCGCCCGGCCGTTGGCGGCGGCGGAGCACCTGACCATCGCCGCGCGCGGCTCCTCCGACAACGCCGCCACGTATGGCAAGTACCTTTTCGAGAGCCTGGCCGGACTGGTCACGGCGCTGGCGGCGCCGTCCCTGGTGACGCGGTACCGGATGCCCCCGAGCTTCGCCCGCGGGGCCGTGATCGGCATCTCCCAGTCCGGTGCCGCACCGGACGTCGCCGCGGTGCTCGCGGAGGCCCGGTCCGTTCGGGCTCCGACCGTCGCCATCACGAACCGGGCGAGCTCGCTGCTCGCCCGGACGGCCGCGGAGACGTTCCTCCTGCGCTGCGGGCCGGAGCGGTCCATCGCCGCCACGAAGACGTACACCGCCACGTGCGTCGCGCTCGCGCTGCTCGCCGCGAACGCCGCCGAGTCGCGCGGCCGGAGCGCCCTGTCGCTCGCCGGGCTGGTCGACAGCGTCGTCGAGGCCGAGGCCGCCGAGGCGGATGCCGACCGCATCGCGCGCAGGATCGGGAAGGCGCGGGCCATCGTCGTGCTCGGCCGCGGCTACGAGTACGCGACGGCGCTCGAGGCGGCGCTCAAGATCAAGGAGCTGGCACAGGTGTGGGCGGAGCCCTATTCGAGCGCGGACTTCGCGCACGGACCGATCGCCCTGCTCGAGACGGGGGTCCCGGTGCTCCTCTTCAGCGCTCGAGGGGCGGCGCATTCCGACGCCCGGGCGCTCTCACGGAAGCTGCGATCGAAGGGGGCGAAGATCTACGCCGTGACGAATGACGCGGGGCTGGCGGAGGTCGCCGACGACGCCGTGCTGCTGCGCGCCCCGCTCTCGGAGGCGCTGACGCCGATCAGCTTCGTCGTTTCGGCGCAGCTCGTCGCGCTTTCGCTCGCGCGCCGGCGCGGCCGCGACGTGGAGCGCCCGCGCGGGCTTTCGAAGGTGACCCGGACCCGCTAGCGCGCTTGCGCGGCGTGGCCTTGGACCCGGCTCGCGCCTTGACGGCACCAACCTTCGAGCGCGGGCTCGCCGCTTTCTGCGGGCCGCGCGAGCCGGCGTCCATCGGAGCCGCGGCGCCCCGCGGAGAAAAGTCCACCGTGAGCTCGTAGCCATAGACCATCGCGAGCCGCGCGAGCGAGCGCAGTGACGGCAGGTAGCGCGGATCCTCCATGCGACGGAGCTGCGTCTGCGAGGTACCGAGCTTGCGCGCCGCGGCGCGCTCCGATAGGCCGGCGGAATGCCGGAGATCGCTCACCGAGCGCGCGACCGCGCTCGCAAGCGGATCAGGCGGAGGCGGCGGTGCCGCCGTCGCGGTCAGGTCTTTCTGCTGTGTCTCCCGCACCCGTAGATGGTATCGGCGGCCCCTGGCTCTCCGTACATAGGACGAACGTACTGGCGCGTCACCGCCGGACAGCGCGCGATCGTTACCGCGCGATCACGTCGCGCGTCCGCTTTCCGCCGCGAACGCGTCGATGACGTCGCGCTTCGCGGCGTCGTACGCGAAGAGGATCGCCCCGTCGCAGCCCGCATCGCGCGCCGCGCGCACCTGATCGCGCACGCGTTCACGTTCTCCGGCATACGCCATCAACCCACCCCACATGCGCACCGCGGGCGCCGCGGCGCGCGCCGCGCCGAGCACCCGCCGGACCTCGGCGGTATCGGTCCGGTACGCCATCGGACAGATGAGGTCGATGAGACCCTCCGCCACCCAGTCGGGCCACCGCTGCAGGACCCGCTCGCGCGCGATCTGCGGATCGGGGAACACGGCGGCGGAGATGACGATGCCCGGCCGGGCTGCGCGTACGCGCGCGGTGGTCTCGCGGACGATCGTTGTGACCGCCGCATGGTCCTCGGGCGAGCGCGCGTACGAGGCTTGGGGATAGCGGATGTAGTCGTGATGGAAGCCCTCCACCGGATAGCGGCGGACGATGTCCTCGAACACCGCGACCGTGTGGGCGCGTGCCGCGGCGACGGTCGGGTCGATGTAGATGCCTTCCCAATCGGTGCCGCCGACGGGGTCGAGGTATCGCACGCCGTCCGGACGGAGCAGCCAGTCCGGGTGCGCCTGCACGAGGTGTGCGGGCGATCGCGGCAATCCGCCGGTCGGGCTCGACCAGACGAACGTCCCGTTGGCCCAGGCATGGATCCGGATGCCGACCGCGGCGCCGCCGCGCACGAGGTGGGCGAGCGGGTCGAGATCGGAGCCGTCGAGGGCCTCGGCGCGCGGCTCGAGCGCGCTCGTGTAGTACGCGTCCCCGCGGCCGCGGACCTGGACGACCAGGTCGCGGATGTTCCAGCCCACGCTGTCCGCGAGGAGGTCGTCGATGGCGGCCTTCGTCGTGATGCGATCGCGAACGACCCAGAGCGCAGCGGCGAATGTCATCGGAGCACCGTGTAGTCCGCGAGCGTGATGGCGTCGCGCGCAACCGCGAGCTTGATCCGCGGATCGGTGAGCGTGGCGAGCTCGTCGACCCGCAACGCCGCGTACGTGGACGTGCGGGCCAGCTCCGCGTCCGCCTCGCCCGGATGGCAACCGAGCTCGGTCACGCCGTCGTTCAGGTTCGCGAGGATCCGCTCGAGCGTCGCGATGTCGACGTGGCCCTCGTGCTGGAAATCGCGCCGATAGTGATCCACTGTGTGGACGCCGGCGGCGCGAAGCCGATCGCGCTGCGCGTCGTCGTGCGGGCGCACCGGGAGGGCGGTCTCCCGGGCGAGCGCGACGATCGCCCACTCCATTGCGGGGTCGTCGTGCAGCCAGTGGTGCGAGTCGAGGTGCGATGGCGGGCGGCCGATGAGATCGCCGGCGCGCGCCCATTGCGCCCGGTACTCGACCAGGGCCTCCTCACGGGCGGCGCGCCCGGTGCCGACGAATGCGCCGGGCACGCGCGGGAACGCGCCGCCGGGCTCGACGAGCGACCGGATCGCCTGCGGATCCGACACCGGCCGTCCATACGTGAGCGTCAGGTGGACGCCGACGTCGAGCGACGGCGTCGCGCGGGCGATGCTCCCGGCCTCCGCCGATCCCGGCGCGCTCACCATCATCGTCGTCGCCGTCACGATCCCGTCGCGATAGGCCCGGAGGATCCCGGCGTTGACCCCGTGGGCGCGGCCAAAGTCATCCGCGTTCACGATGAGGCGCTTCAACGAGCGTCGATCGCGCGGCGCACGCTCCACTCATTCGCCTCAAGTTTCACGCGCGCCTCATCGTCGCTCACGTGCAGCTCGTCGCGGACCATGCGGACCGCGCGCTCCTTGAGCTTCGCGTTCGTCGCCCGCAGGTCGATCATGAGGTCGCCCTTCGTCCGGCCGCTGCGGATCATCGCCGCCGTCGTGAGCATGTTCAGCACGAGCTTTGTCGCGGTCCCCGCCTTCAGGCGGCTCGATCCGGCAAGGACCTCCGGCCCGACCGCGACGACGATGGGGATGTCGACCGCGTCCGCGAGCGCGGAGCCGGGCACGCACGTAACGCACGCGGTCGCGGCGCCGAGCGCCCGGGCGGCCTTCATCGCGGCGACGACGTAGCGCGCGCCGCCGCTTGCCGACAGTCCGACGACGACATCGCCGGGACGCGCGACACGCACGATCTCGCGTTCGCCCGAGAGCGGGTCGTCCTCGGCGCCTTCGATCGACCGGCGGAGCGCCGCGTCGCCACCGGCGATCACGCCGTGCACGAGGTCGGGTTCCACCCCGAAGGTCGGGGGCGCCTCGCTCGCGTCCAGCACGCCCAGCCGGCCGCTCGTTCCCGCGCCCACGTACCGGAGCCGGCCCCCGCTCGCGAAGGC
>JALYKF010000161.1 GCA_030774905.1 Chloroflexota bacterium | reverse complement strand
GCCCGCGACACCGGCGACCGCGGCACCCGCCGCGGCGGCGAGCGCTCGGCCGCGCAGCTTCGCCGAGGACTGGGCCGCCACGGGCACGGTCTCGCCCCCGACGACGATCGCAAACCCACCGGCCGATCTCGTCACGACCGCCCCGCGCTTCCGGCCGGTGCCGCTCGGCGAGGGCTTCGCGCGCCTCGATGTCGAGGTCGTCGGCGGTCTGCCGAGCGTCGACTTCTTCTGGGGCGGCATCGATCTGTCGCCTGACGGCACAGAGGTCGCGTTCGCGTGGAACCGCACCGGCGCGTACGAGCTGTACGTGGCGCCGCTCGAAGGCGAGACGATCATCCAGCTCACCGAGGCCGGCACCCGCAGCGTGCAGCCACGCTGGTCGCCGGACCGGAGCCAGATCGCGTTCACGCGGGATGACGGCGGCACGGAGCGGATGTCCGTCTGGATCGTCGACCGCGACGGCGAGCACGAGCGCAAGCTCTCGTCCGACGACGACGCGATGCACCGCGACATCTGCTGGTCACCCGATGGCCGTTCGATCGCGTGCGTCGCGAACATCAAAGGCAAGCGCTTCAGCGTTCAGGTCCTCGACGCGGCCACTGGGCGTCGGCGCGAGCTCACCGATGGGACCAATGAGGACGCGCGTCCCGCGTTCTCGCCCGACGGCAGGTGGATCGTGTTCGAGTCGTGGCGGGCGCAGTCAGGGTCGCAGATCGAGGCGGAGCTGTACCTGATGCCCGCTGCCGGCGGCGACGCCGTGAAGCTAGAGACGCGCGCCGGCATGAGCGGCGACTCGCAGTACGCAGCCTGGTCTCCCGATGGCCGGACGATCGCGTTCACCACGAGCGCGCGCGGCCGTCGTGAGATCGCCCTCGTCGACCTCGAGGGCACGAAGGCAGTGCGGCTGCGCTACCTCACGGATAATCCGTTCGACGAGCAGAAGCCGGTATGGCGGCCGGATGCGCGCGGCGTCGTGTATCTACAGGACAAGGACGCGACCAGTGCGGTGCACCGCGTCTTCGTCGCGTCGCGAGCCGCGACCCCCGTCGCCGACCTTCCCGGCATGTACGAATGGCAGCGCATCGGACCGGACAGCGAGACCATCGCGATGACCTTCGCGTCCGCGCGACGGCCGGCGGACGTATGGGTGCGAGAGGGCGATCAGCTCACGCTCCGGCCGCTCACCGATTCCCTCGGTGGCAAGGTCGACCCGCGGGTCTTCGTGGAGCCGACGCACGTCAGGTACCCCGGCCCCGACGGCCGGCTGGTGCCGGCGCTGCTCTACGTGCCGCACGCGGAAGCCATTCGCAGCGCGGGTCTGCCCGGAGCGGTCATGTACATCCACGGCGGTCCGACGGCTCAGCACTTCCGGTGGTGGGATCCGACGCCGCAGCTCCTCGCGAATCGCGGGCTCGTCGTGCTCGCGCCGAACGTACGCGGCTCGACCGGCTATGGCCGCGAGTGGCAGGAGCTGAACCGGCGCGACTGGGGCGGCGGGGATCTCGCCGACGTCATTGCGGGGATCGACTGGCTCGCGAAGGAGCAGATCGCCGATCCGGCGCGGATCGGCATCACCGGCGGCAGCTACGGCGGGTTCATGACCCTGTACGCGCTCGCGCGGCATCCTGACCGCTTCGCGGCCGGCGTTTCGAGCGTCGGCGTCGTGTCATGGAAGACCCTGTTCGATACGACGCGCGGTGACCTGCGCGAGTACCTGATCCGCGAGCTCGGCGATGCCGCGAAGGACCGGCAGCTCTACCTGGATCGATCGCCGATCACCCACGCGAAGAAGATCCGCGCGGCGCTGCTCGTTCTCCAGGGAGCGAACGATCCGCGCGTGCCGAAGAGCGAGGCGCTGCAGATCGTGGAGGCGCTGAAGGCGAACGGCGCGCCGCACCAGTACCACGAGTACGCGAACGAGGGCCATGGCTTCTCTCGTCTGGAGAATCGGATCGACTCGCTACGCCGGACCGTGGACTGGCTGACGAAGTACCTGACCCCGCTCATGGACCGCTACCTCACCGACTAGGCATCACACCGCGGCGGGCGTCGGCTCCAACGTTCCCACCAGGGCCTTCGCGTTGGCGCGGTCGGCGTACGCGCGCACCTCGGCTCGCTCAGCCGCGGCGTCATCGAATCGGTGCTGCGCGGCAAGGGCGTTCGCGTGATCGGCGAGCGCCACCATCCGCTCGTACTCGAGGTTCAACGTCGCGAAGGCCTGCAGCGCGTCGAAGAGCAGCTTCTCCGCCTTCGCGTGCTCGCCGCGCCGCGACGCCCGCAGTCCCTGGGCCTGCGTGAGCAAGGCGCGCCCTCGCGCGTAGCCGGTACGCTCCACAAGCGCGGCGATGCGCTCGTCGTTCGCGTCGTCGTCGATGCCCCAACGCGCGGCGGCCACCGCCATGACCGGACCCCAGATCGTCCGGTCCACGATCCCGCTCGGCGCGCCCGCGCTGCGCGCCGCCTGGTACGCGCTCTCGCTCTCGCGCCACCCGTAGATCGCGGAGAGCAGGTCCGCGGCGGCCATGACGGCGGGACCCGGCTCGCTCTCCGCCAGCCGGTCGCGGAAGCGATGCTCGTCGTTCGTCTCCTCCATCGCGGCCGCGCCGGCCATCCCGTACGCGAGGAGGTTCTTCCAGTTCGGATCGGCGTAGGTCTGCTCGAGCGCCGGCGATGCGTTCACGATCTCCACGGGGCCGGCGAAGTCGCCCGCGAGGAGCCTCGCGCCCGCAGCGAGCACGAGCGCGTAGCCGCCGAGCCGGGGCTTCTCCGTCGACTGCGCGATCTCCGTCGCGAGTTTCGCGTGCTCGATCGCCTCGTCGAGGTTCCCAAGCACCACAGCGGTAGCGCTCACCATGTTGTGGGCGTCGATGAGCTCGTCGCTGTCCTGGAGCGACTGGGCGATCGGGATCCGGCGCTGGTTCGCGGCGTACGCGTCGCGGAACTTCCCGAGCGCGCGGTACGCGTAGCCGACGGCGTCAAGGGAGAGCGACACCTCGCGCAGTAGGCCGAGCTCCTCGGCGATCCCGAGGGCCTCCTCCGCGGTATGGAGCGCGTTCTCCCAATCGGCGTCGGTCGCGCGAGCGAGCTTCCTCGGCGCGAACGCCCGCGCGGCGAGCAGCCGCACCCGTTCCGGCGACGGCTCGTCGCCCACGAGCGCAAGGCCCCGCGCGATGACCCCATCCAGGTCCGGATGTTTCGCGTCCCAACGCGTCGCGAGCTCGGCGATGTGCGCGTAGACCGTCGCGATCTGCGATCGATCCGGCTCGGGTCGCGACTCGAGGAAGATGCGCGCCCGCTCGTAGGCCGCGAGCGCGGCGTCGACCTCGCCGTGGTACCGGCGGACCCGGCCGACGAGGTACATCGCCTCGACAGCGTGGTCGACGTCGCCGAGCTTCTCGTACAGCTCTGCCGCCTGCTCCGCGAAACGGAGCGCCTCGACGTGGGCGTGGATGTTCATCGCGCGCTGCGCGGCCTTCCACGAGTACCCCGCGGCCTTGTCGGGCACTTCGCCCAGCAGGTAGTGGTGGGCGAGCGCGGGGTAGAAGTCGCGGATCTCGTTCACGAGCACGTTCTCGATCGAGAGCGCCACGCGCCGGTGCAGCTCCGTCCGGCGCCGCACGAGGAGCGTGTTGTACGCGACCTCCTGCGTCACGGCGTGCTTGAACCGGAAGCGTCCTTCGCGGCGCTCCCCCGGTGCGCCCTCGACCACGAGGTCGGCCGCGATGAGGATGTCCACCGCGTCCGCCAGCCGGTCACCGCCCGCAGCGCGGAGCACGCGATCACCGAATCGCTGCCCGATGACCGATGCGAGCTGGATGCTCTCCCGCGCCAGGACGGGCAGGCGGTCGATCCGCGCGGCCACGACGGCGTGGAGCGTCGCGGGCACGTCGAGCGCAGCCGCGCGCTCGCGGAGGACCCAATCGCCCTTCTCGTCGCGCGCGATCGCCCCCGAGTCCACGAGCGCCCGGATCGATTCCTCGATGAAGAACGGATTGCCGCCGGCGCGGCCGACGATGCGATCGCGCAGCTCGGCGGGGGCCCACTCGAGCGTGGACTCCACGATGCGCGCGGCCTCTTCATCCGTGAGCGGCTCGAGGACCATCTGGGTGAAGTTCGTGCGCGATGGCCGCGGCTGGCCGCCCGCCCCGATGCGCTGCGCCAGCAGGATGAGCAGGGGCACCCGCGCACCGCGGCCGGCGATGAACCACAGCAGGTCAAGCGAGGCCGAGTCGGCGTAGTGAAGATCCTCGAGCACATACAGGAGCGGCCGCGTGCGGGCGAGGGCGCCCAAGACGTCGAAGATGATCAGGTACATGCGGCGCTTCCACTCGTCCGACTCGCTCGTCGCCTCTTCGGCACCCGGCAGGTGGAGGAACTGCGCGAGCACCTGGCTCGTCGCCGGGGGGTTCGCGAATCCCAACTCTGTGACCCTTTCCGTCAGGCGCTCGCGGGCCTCGGGCGCCGCCGGGTCGATCTGCAGCTCGACGAGCAACGGCTCGATGAATCCGGCGTAGCTCCGCTGATTGACCCGCGAGAACGTCCAGCGCAATACCCGCGGCGCGTCGTTGCCTGCGGCACCGTCGTCCGCGGTCACGAGCCCGATGAACTCCGAGACCAGGCGGCTCTTCCCGATCCCCGGCTCGCCCGCGATGAGGACCACCTCCGTGCGCCCGATGCGCGCGGACTGGTACGCGAGGTCCAGGCGCGAGAGCTCCATCCACCGGCCGACGAGCGGCGCGTTGAGCTCGATCGCGACGCGGATATCGGAACGCTCGCCGGTGAGCGCGTAGGCGAGCACCGGCTTCTCCTTGCCCTTCAGCTCGACCGGCCCGACCTCGCGGAAGGTGAACTCGCGGTTGGTGAGCCGGAACGTGGCTTGGGTCACGTACGTCTCACCCGGCGGCGCCGACTCCTGTAGCCGCGCGGCCGTGTTCACCGTGTCGCCCATCACGCCGTACTCCGCGACCGATCGGACGTTGCCGGCGACCACCATCCCGGTGTGGACCCCGATGCGCAGTCCGAGCTCGATGCCGCGGTCGTTCTTGGCCCGCGCCGCATGCTCCCCGAAGACCCGGTGCATCGCGAGCGCCGTGCGCAGCGCGCGCTGCGGATCATCCTCGTGCGCGATCGGCGCGCCAAAGATCACGAAGATGGCGTCGCCGATGAACTTCTCGATCGTGCCGTCGTAGGTGACCGCCTGCTCGGCGAGGTCCTCGAAGATCCCCGACACGAGCTCCTGGAGCACCTC
>JALYKF010000160.1 GCA_030774905.1 Chloroflexota bacterium | reverse complement strand
GCGCAGCCCGCCGTACGCCGCGTGCGCCGGGGTGCCCACGAACGCGAGGCGGGTGAGGACGCACAGCGCGACGAGGCAACCGCGTAGAAGTGACCGCTTTGGCACGTTCGGATAACGGTAGGCGGGTACCCTTAGTACGTATGCAGTCTCCGATGAGCGTGGATCTGAACCTCCCCGAGGATCGCGTTGGTCCGCGCGTGCGTCGAGCGAGCAAGCGCATGTGGGTCGGCGGCGTGCCGATCGGCGATGGCGCCCCGATCGCGGTCCAGTCGATGTGCACCACCCTCACGCACGACATCCCAGCCACGATCGCGCAGATCGAGCGGCTCCAAGAGGCGGGCTGCGAGATCGTCCGAGTCGCGGTGCCGGACCGCCGGGCGGGTGAGGCACTCAAGGAGCTGGTCCGCCGGAGCATCCTGCCGGTCGTCGCGGACATCCACTTCGACTACAAGCTCGCCCTCATGGCCCTCGACGCCAAGGTCCACAAGCTCCGTCTCAACCCGGGCAACATCCACAACAAGGACGGCGTCCGCGAGGTCGTGAAGCGGGCCAAGGAGCAGGGGACCCCGATCCGCATCGGAGTGAACTTCGGGTCGATCCCCGACAAGGTGCCGGGCGACCTGCGCGACGACGCGCAGCGGATGGTCGATCTCGCGCTCTCGGAGATCCGGATTCTCGAGGAGCTCGACTTCACCGACATCATCGTGAGCGTCAAAGCGTTCGAAGTACCGAAGATGATCGCCGCGTATCGCCGCCTCGCGAAGACCATCCCGTATCCGCTGCACCTCGGGGTGACCGAGTCGGGCACGCTCCTGTCGGGATCGGTGCGGTCGACCGCGGGCATGAGCGTCCTCCTCTACGAGGGCATCGGGGACACGATCCGGGTCTCGCTCTCCGAGGATCCGGTCATGGAAGTACGGGCCGCCTTCGACATCCTCAAGTCGCTCGAGCTCCGCGACCAGGGCCTCACCCTGGTGGCCTGCCCGTCGTGCGGCCGCGCGGACATCGACCTCATCCCGCTCGCAAAGGTGGCCGAGGAGCGCCTCCGCGCGCTACCGGTGCCGATGAAGATCGCGGTCATGGGCTGCGAGGTGAACGGGCCCGGTGAGGCAAAGGACGCCGATGTCGGCATCGCCGGCGGGGTCGGCAAGGGCGCGATCTTCCGCAAGGGCAAGGTCGTGGGCGTGTACCCCGAGGCCGAACTGATGGACGCGCTGCTCGGCGAGATCGACAAGATCCTCATCGAGAACGGCAAGGAGCCGTATTCACAGAAGGCGCCGAAACTCTCGCACGAAGGGCAGCTCACGCCAGGGCGATCGGTGCCAGCGGGGACACGGACATAGCGCTGAACGTCGACGCCTCCAGCGGCGTCGTCCACATCCGGCGGGCGACGATCGCCGACGTCGACTTCCGCAAATCGGCGTTCTCGCGGTTCACGCCGGACGCCTGCACGTTCGTCAACTGCGACTTCCGGGGCCTCGTGTTCGACCGCAAGTGGCAGCCGCTGTTCTCCAGCCCGATCCAGAGCATCTTCAAGGACTGCCGGTTCGACGGCACCGACCTCTCCAAGGCCGACCCTGGGCAGACCCGCTTCGAGGGGTGCACCTTCGCCGACTCGCACCTCGAGAAGTGGCAGGCCACCTGCGCCGAGTTCGTCGACTGCACGTTCACCGGCCCGATCACGAAGTGCCGGTTCTACGGGCGGCCGTGGGGGCTCGCCGCGCAGCACCTCGATCCCCGGCGGGCGACGAACGAGTTCCGTGGCAACGACTTCCGCAAGGCGGACCTCATCGACACCGTGTTCATCCAGGGCATCCGGTTCGACGAGCAGCGCTGGCCCGAGGGCAAGGACTGGGTGCACGTCGACCGCTTCCACCAGCGCTCCCAGCGGGTGCGGGCCATCGTCCTGAAGTGGCGGGACCCTGAGGTCCGGCAGGAGGCCCTCGACATGCTGGTCCACCTGCAGACCATGTACGGCGAGCAGACCGAGCTCGTCTACCGGCGCCACGACGCGCGGCTCAAGTTCTCGACCGAGACCCAAGCCCGACTCTGGGACGAATTCGCGACCGTTCTCTAGCCGGCCACGCGTACCATTCGCCGACATTCATCGTTCCTTCTGAGCTAGGCCGCGCGACGATGTACGAGGAAAAGGGAGCAACCACCATGCAGGATCGAGCACACACACCAGCGGACAGTGCCCTGAACGCCCTTCTTGGCCGGGGCTCCGAGTTCGACGGCAAGCTCAACTTCGAAGGCACGGTCCGCATCGACGGCACCTTCACCGGCGAGATCAGCACGAACGACATGCTGATCATCGGCGAGGGCGCCAAGGTGACGGCCGACATCAGCTGCGGCTCCGTCGTCATCAACGGCGAGGTCACCGGCAACATCAAGGCGACCGAGATGGTCGAGCTTCACAAACCGGCGAAGGTCAAGGGCGACATCGCCAGCCCCTCGCTCATGGTCGAGAAGGGCGTCCAGTTCGACGGCAACTCCAAGATGGACAGCGCCGCCAGCTCGAACCTGGTGACCCTGAACCGGCGCGAAGGCTCCCAGCCGAGCTAACGCTCGGACTCGGTCCGGCTCGTTTCCCGTTCCCGGAGCTCGCGCTCCAGGCGGATCTCCTCGCGCACCGTCTTGCCGTGGTGAGGGCAGTGCTGCCAGCGGCAGCTGTGCTTTGGCTGCCAGAAGATCACGAGGGCGAACGCGGCGATCCCCAGAAGCTCCGCGAGTAGCTGCGCAGTGAGCTGATCGGCCTGCATGGTCGCCTCCTACTACGGCTGCGACATGCGCAAAACGTGCCAGCGTTGCCTTCCAGCGACAATTCGCTGATGCGCATGTCGCGGCTGTTCGGCCGCACGCTCAGAGAGGCCCCGTCAGAGGCCCAAACCCCCGGTCACCAGCTCATGCTGCGGGCCGCGATCGCGCGTCCGCTCGCGGCCGGCTTGTACACCTGGCTGCCGCTCGGATTCCGCGTCGCCCAGAAAGTCGAGCAGATCATCCGGGAAGAGCAGGACCGCATCGGCGCGCAGGAGATGGAGATGCCGGTCCTGACGCCCGCCGAGGGCTGGAAGCTGACCGGGCGGTGGGAGCTCCTCGAGCCGATCACGTTCCGCACCAAGGACCACAACGGCCGTGAATTCATGGTGAGTTACACCCACGAGGAGTTCATCCACCTACACGCGATGAACGAGATCCTCTCGTACCGCCAGTTGCCGGCGATGGTCTACCACTTCCAATCCAAGGGTCGCGACGAGGCCCGGCCGCGCGCCGGTCTCCTGCGGGTGCGCGAGTTCGTCATGAAGGACGCGTACTCCTTCGATATGGACCAGGCCGGTCTCGAGAAGTCGTATGCCGCGCAGCACGGCGCCTACGTCCGGACGTTCCAACGCATGGGCCTGAAGGCGCTCAGCGTCGAATCCGACACGGGCGTGATGGGCGGCGATATCGCGCACGAGTTCCAGGTCTTGACCGACGTGGGCGAGGACACCATCGCGATCTGCGAGAACGGTGACTACAGCGCCAACCTCGAACGGGCCGTTCGCCGTATCGACCGCGCGCCCGAGCCGGAGCCGCCGTCACCGACGCAAGAGGTGTCGACACCGGGGACCACCACCATCGAGGCGCTCGAGGCATCCCTGAAGCTTCCGGCGAGCGCGTTCCTCAAGACCCTGCTGGTGAAGGATCGCGAAGGCAAGGCGATCGCGGTCGTGCTTCCGGGCGACCGGACCCTGAACGAGGCCAAGCTCCGCAAGCGCCTGAACATCGCGGCCGTCCAGTTCGCCGGAGAGGCGGACTTCGCGAAGGCGGGCGCGGTCGCCGGCTTCGTCGGACCCGTCGGGCTCGGCGCGCCGGTACTCGTGGACACGAGCGTCGTCGCCGGGCGTGGCTACGTGGCCGGAGCGAACAAGAAGGACGTTCACCTGAAAGACGTCGCATTGGGCCGCGACTTCACCGGCGAGCCCTTGGACCTGCACGACATCGCGGAAGGCGATGCCTGCCCAAACTGCGGCGGCCGGTTGAAACTTGCTCGTGGCGTCGAGGTGGGGAACATCTTCGCCTACGGCACCTACTACTCGGAGAAGATCAACGCGACGTACCTCGCGGAGGATGGGACGCGGAAGCTCTTCGTCGGCGGGTGTTACGGCATCGGCGTCGGCCGTGCGGTGCAGACGATCATCGAGACGAGCCACGACGACAAGGGGATCATCTGGCCGTTCGCCATCGCGCCGTACGAGGTGCACGTGGTCGGCCTCCCGATGAGCGACGAGACCGTGCGCGCGACGGCCGACACGGTGGTCGCGACGCTCGAGGAAAAGGGGATCGAGGTCCTGTTCGATGACCGCGACGAATCGGCCGGTGTGAAGTTCGCGGACGCCGACCTCATCGGGATCCCGTTCCGGGTGACCGTGAGCAAGCGGTCCCTCAATGCGGAGAGCCTCGAGCTCAAGGCCCGTGCATCCACGGAGGCCGAGCTCATCCCGAAGGATGTCGCGACCGACCGGATCATCGAGATCGTGCGGCGCGCGCGCGAGGCCGCGGCACGGTGACGCAGCGGCCGGTAGCGCCGGTCGCGCGCGAGGAGGAGCACAGCCTCGAGACGACCCTCCGCCCGCGCCGGCTCAGCGACGACGAATACATCAATCAAGAGAAGGTGAAGTCCAACCTCCGCATCCTCATCGATGCGGCGAAAGGCCGGAACGAGCCGCTCGAGCACGTCGCGCTCTACGGGCCGCCTGGGGTGGGGAAGACGTCCCTCGCGAGCGTCATCGCGAACGAGCTCGGCGTGCAGATCCGCGTCACCAGTGGTCCAGCGATGGAGCGCGCCGGCGACCTGGCCGCGATCCTCACGAACCTCGAGCCCGGCAGCATCCTGTTCGTCGACGAGATCCACCGGCTGCCGCGCATCGTCGAGGAGGTGCTGTACCCCGCGA
>JALYKF010000159.1 GCA_030774905.1 Chloroflexota bacterium | reverse complement strand
CTCAGGCGCCGCCTCAGCCGCGCCGGCCTCGGCCGTCTCGAATGTCGCCAGCAGCGTGCCGATCGGCACGGTGTCGCCCTCTTTGACGTTGACCTCCGTCAGCGTGCCCGCGACGGGCGATGGGATCTCGGTGTTCACCTTGTCCGTCTGGACCTCGACCAGGAGGTCGTATTTCTCGACCGTGTCGCCCGGCTGCTTCAGCCACTTCCCGATCGTGCCCTCGGTGACGGACTCGCCCAGCTTCGGCATCTTCAGCTCAAAGACACTCATGTTCAATACGCCGCCAATTCCCGAATCTTCGTACCGATATTGTCCGCGTTCGGCAGGAACGCGTCTTCCTGGATCTTGTTGAATGGTGTCGCCGGGGACTCCGGGCCCGCGAGCCGCATCACGGGCGCATCCAGCGAGTCAAAGGCCTCCTCGGCGATGATCGCGCAGATCTCCGCACCCGCGCCGAACATCCGGTTGTCCTCGTACACGACCAGGCACTTACCCGTCTTGCGGGCCTCGCGGAGGATCGTGTCCGAATCCAGTGGGCGCAGGCTGCGCACGTCCACCACGTTCACGGACACGCCTTCGGCGGCGAGCGTTCCGGCCGCCTCGAGGCAGCGATGCAGCATCAGGCCGTACGCGTAGACAGTGACATCGGTGCCTTCGCGTTTGACGTCCGCGGGACCGAGCGGAATGGTGAAGTCACCGTCCGGCACGTCGCCCTTCACAGCGCGGTAGGTGGCCTTGTGCTCGAGGAAGATCACCGGATCCGGGTCCCGGATGGCCGACCGCAACATGCCGGTGATGTCCTTCGGCGTGCTCGGCACCACGACCTTCAGCCCGGGCACGTGCGCGTAGAACGCCTCGAGGGATTGCGAGTGATAGAGCGCGCCGTGCACCCCAGCGCCCCACGGCATCCGGATGACGATCGGGACGTTCCACTGCCCGTTCGAGCGGTACCGGATCCGGGCCGCCTCGTCCACGATCTGCTCGAAGGCCGGCGTACTGAAGTCGGCGAACTGCATCTCCGCGATCGGGATGAGCCCGGCGATGGCCGCGCCGATGGCGACGCCCACGATGTTCGACTCCGCGAGCGGCATGTCGATAACGCGATCGGGGCCGAACTCCTCGATGAAGCCGTCGGTCACGCGGAACACGCCCCCGCGCACACCGACGTCCTCGCCAAGGATGATGACCCGCTCGTCGCGCCGGAACTCCTCCTGCAGCGTGTCGTGCACGGCCTGGACGTTGCTCTTCTCGGTCACCTCAGCGCTCCATCCGGAGGTCGGGGAAGTCGCGCGGCCTGCGCTCGCGCATGAGCGCGTACGCGGACTCGACGATCTGCTCGCGGTTCGGCTTCGTGAAGTAGTCGCCGTCGACCCCAACGGGCGAGCGGTTCTCCGCCGCCGTGAGCGTCCGCGGCGCCGCGTCGAGGTGGTCGAACCCGTGCTGGACCTCGAGGACCGCACGCAGGATGAAGGCGGACGCGCCGCCGGGTACGTCTTCGTCCACGACCAGGAGCGCGTTCGTCTTCTTGAGCGATCCGGCGATGATGCCTTGCAGGTCGAACGGGTTCAGCGTCTGCACGTCGACGATCTCGGCGTCCACGCCCATCGCGCTCAGGGTCTCCGACGCCTCGAGGGCGATGCGCACGAGGGCTCCGTACGTCACGATCGTGAGGTCGCTGCCGGCGCGGACGATCTCCGGGATGCCGAGCGGCAGGCGGAAGTCGCCGAGGTTGTCGGGCACGCGCTCCTTCAGCCGGTAGCCGTTCAGGACTTCGACGACGAGTGCGGGGTTGTCGCCGCGAAGGAGCGTGTTGTAGAAGCCCGCAGCCTGGACCATGTTGCGGGGCACGGCGACGTAGATGCCGCGCAGCGCGTTCAGGACCACGGACATCGGCGAGCCCGTGTGCCAGATCCCTTGGAGCCGGTGGCCCTTCGTGCGGATGATGACCGGCGCCTTCTGCCCGCCCGCGGTGCGGTAGTGGAGCGTCGCGAGGTCGTCGCTCGCGAGCTGGAGCGCGTACAGCAGATAGTCCAGGTACTGGATGTCCACGATCGGCCGCAGGCCGCGCAGCGCGGCACCGATGCCCTGGCCAAGGATCGTCGCCTCGCGGATGCCGGTGTCGGTGAACCGGCGGTCGCCGTACTTCGCCTGCAGCCCCTCGAACACGAGGTTCACGTCACCGAGCTTGCCCACGTCCTCCCCCAGCACGAAGAGCCGGGGGTCGCGGGCGAAGGCCATGTCGAAGTTGCGCAGCAGGACCATCCGGCCGTCGACGCTCTCCGACCGGTCCGAGTACTCGGCGGCGATCGGCGTCACGCGAAGCGGCGAGTCGGCGGAGCGGCTGTGCAGGTAGCCCGTGTAGCGCTGCGCGTTGCGCTCTGCGTACTCCCTCGCGAAGGCCCGCAACGCGCCGGACGCGGCGCCCTCGCGGCCGCGCAGCGCGTAGCCGGCGCGGCGCACCGCGGACTGCACGACCCGGCGGCTGATCTCGAGCGGATCGGCGAGCTCCGCGACGACGTCCGCGAGGCGCACCTCCGGCGCCTCTTGCTGCGCCCGTTCGATGAGCCCACGCGCCCGGTCGAGCTCGGCCTTGATGGGCGTCTGGTATGCCTCCCAGGCCGCGATGCGGGCGGACTCGACGGTCTTCCGGTCCTCGTCCTGGAACGCATCGAGCTCCGCGGCCGTGGTCACCTTCTCCGCGATCATCCATTCGCGCATCTTCGCGATCGGGTCGCCGGAGGTCTCGAAGGCCAGACGCTCCTTGGTCTTGTATCGCTCGTGCGACCCGCTGGTCGAGTGACCCTGGGGTTGGGTCATCTCGGTGACGTGGATCAGCGCAGGGACATGCTCGCGGCGCACGATGTCCGCCACCTCGGCGTACGTGCGCACGAGCGCGGGGTAGTCCCACCCCTTGACCATGCGCATCTCGAATCCCGGCACGTCCGGCCCGCGCTCGAATCCCGCGAGCGCGGCCGAGATGGATCCCTTGATCGTCTGGAACGCGTTCGGGACCGAGATGCCGTAGCCGTCGTCCCACACCGAAACGAGGAGCGGGATCTGCAGCACGCCCGCGGCGTTCATGGACTCCCAGAACAGGCCCTCGCTCGTGCCGGCGTTCCCGATCGTCGCGAACGTCACCTCGTCCCCGTTCACCGTGAAGCCCGCAGCGGCTTCGCGGAGCGCGGGATCGGCCCGGTACAGCTTCGAGGCGTACGCCAAGCCGAGCGTTCGGGGAATGTGCGCCGCGACCGGCGAGAGATCGGCCGACGACTGCATCGCCTCGGCGAGCCGGCCCCACCGCCCGTCGGCGCCCAGGGTGCGGGTCGCGAAGTGGCTGACCATCTGGCGGCCTGCGGACGCCGGCTCGGCCTCAGTGTCGGTGTTCGTGTAGAGCTGCGCGAAGAACCTCGCGAGGTCCGACATACCGGTCGCGAACATGAACGTCTGGTCGCGGTAGTAGCCCGAGCGCCAGTCGCCGGGCCGGAAGACCTTGGCCATCGCGAGCTGGGCGATCTCCTTCCCATCGCCGAAGATCCCGAACGGGGCCTTGCCGGTGAGAACCTCGCGACGGCCGGAGACGCTCGCGACCCGCGAACGGAACGCGAGGCGGTAGTCGGAGACGATCTCGGCGGGGCTCTGCTTGGGACGGGACCGGGTATCGAGCGCCGCGTCGGCTCCAGCGGGAGCGGCGCGGCTACCGCTCTTGATGTGCCACTCCGGACATCATGGTACGAGCGGCCGCGGGGTCGCGTTCGACACGGTCGAGGAACGGCAGCAGCGTCGCCGCGAACGGGTCGGGCTGCTCGGACATGACCAGGTGACCGGCCCGATCGATGAGCTCGAGCTGCGCGCCGGGATAGGCGTCCCCCAACGCCTGCACGTGGGATGCGGGGATGACGCCGTCCTGCCGGCCCCACACGACGAGCACCGGGCCGCGATACTCGCCCGCGCGCGCGAGCCACGCCTGTCGTAGCGATCGCCGCACCCCGCGGAATGTCGCGACGGCACGCATGACCCGAAGGGTCTCCGGATACGTGCCGTCGTAGCGCAGGCTCTCGGCATAGAGATGCGCCGGGATCCGCGAGCGGTCGCTGAAGCACGACTCGAGCACGGCGCGCCCGGCCGACGCTGGCCGGGGCAGCCACGTCGTCACCCCGAGGAAGGGAAGCGAGAAGATCCGGAGGAACAGCGCGATGTCGGGGCCGAAGCCGCCGGGCGCGACGAGGGTCATCGAGCGCCACGCCTCCGGGTGCACGACCGCGGTGACGGCCGCGATGCCGCCACCAAGAGAGTGACCGACCAGGTGCGGCCGCTCCAGGCCGAGCGCCCGCCGCACGCCGTCGACGACCGCGGGATAGAACGGCGCACGCGGATCGAAATACGCGGCGCCCTTCACGGCCGAGCTCTCGCCGAAACCCGGAAGGTCGAACGCGACGGCGCGCCGCCCCGATGCGCCGACGCGCGCGATCGTTTCGGACCAGTTCTCGGCCCACCCGCCCACGCCGTGGACGAACAGGACCGCCGGGTCACCGATGCCGTCCTCGATGACGCGGATCCGAGCGCCCGCGGCGGTGATCGTGGAGGTGCGCATTTCTCCATAATGCGCTCGTGCTCTTCTATTACCTCTGTACCAAGGGCGAGGCCCTGCACCGGCGGGCCTACCCGCAAGGCGCGCAGTCGAAGGACGCCGACGTCTACAAGTGGGTCACGATGTTCTCGGGATCGCCCGCCGCCTGCCAGCGGCAGCACGACGCTGCCCACGCGTGGCGGCCCGACGAGGGCGGGGACGAGGAGCGCGTCGTGCGCGGGTTCGCCGTCCTGCAGTGGGACCGCGAGGGATTCGAGTCCGACCGCCCGAAGCCAAAGACCGGCGACCGGTTCGAGTCGCGATGGGGCCCCGCGCTCGTCGTCGAGCGCACCGACGACCCGACGACCGGGACCTACCTCCTGCTCAAGCTGTTCCCGCACGGGTACCACGGGAAGGCCGAGGAGATCGGCAGCAAGCGCACCGACGTTGATGCCAAGAGGCTCGTACCGGCCTAGGACGCGGCGGGCTCCCCGGTCGCGTGATCGCGATGGGCGACGTGATGCATGTGCTCGTGCGCGTCCTCTGGCGCGCGCGGCGGGTAGAACAGTCCCGCAACGTAGAACTTCGTCGGCGCCTGGGCATACGCCGACACGAGGATGTGCACGTCGTACTTCTCGAACAGCGGGCGGCCCCACGACTCGCGGAACTTCGTCGCCCATTGCTGCCCGTGCCGCTCGCGTGACGCGCGGGCCATCTCGTGCAGCTCCCAGTCCAGCACCGGCAGCTCGTGTGGTCCGGTGCAGTCGTCACTGTCGCATCTGAATCGGAGCCGGAGCGGAAGCTGCAGGATGTCGGACTCATAGATCGCAGGCCGGATGAATCCGGCCGTCGCAGCGCCGTCGCGCGCAAGCGCCTGCAGCGATTCGAGCGAGGCGCGCAGGTGCGGCCGCACGAACGGCCAGCGCAAACGCCAGCCGTCCTTCGGGTCCACGTACGCGGTCGCGATGACCTCGCCGTTCACGTTCCGCGATTCGGGTCGGGGGTCGCGGTCCGCCGGCGTGGTGCGGACGTGGATCCACGACCAGCGGAGCAACGGCGGATCCGTGTCGGCCCCCTTCCACGGGAACGGGGAGAGCCGCTCCAGCCGCCCGCTCTCGCGATCCACGCCGATGACCGCGGGACGCTCGACCGGAAAGGAATCCGCGGCGACCGTCTTCGCGAGCACGAGCATGTCGCGTTCGGCCGCGGAGTCTTCCATGGTCACGCGTCAACGCTAGCGGGCGCGCACCACCGCGGCGGCCTGGTGGAGGTGGACGGCGGCATGCAGGCCGATGAAGAGGATCCAGGCGCGCGCGGTGAGCGGGCCGAGCTCCGCGTGCGCGAATGTCGGGCCACCCGCGGCCAGGATGCGGGCGGTCGCGAGCCGCACCTCGGCGGCCTGGATCCGGGCGAGCAGATCGTCTCGTTGGGCGACCGGATCACCGGGCTCCCCGTACGGCAGGTGGACCTCGACGGGCGCGCGACCGAGCGCCAGTGATCGTGCGACCGCGTGTGCCGCTTCCTCCCACGCGAGCGCGTGTCCGGCGATCTCCGCGATCGACCAGAGCTCGAGCCCCGCGACCCTGTGCAGGGCGACCTCATCGAGCGACGACACGCCGAGGCGCAGCCCGGTCAACGCGTCGCGCACCGCGGCCACGATCTCGTCCATCGAGTGCGCGTCCGTGACGGACTGCAGGGTCGCGCCGGCCTTCACCTCGTCGAGGACCGTGGCCGCGGAGAATCCGATCGGTGGCATCGTGCCTACGATGACAGGGTGCTGACGGAGAAGGAGCTCACGCTCGCGCGCGAGCACCCGCGTGGCACCGAGCAGCGCACGCTCGGGCCGTACCGGGCGGCGCTCAACGACCTGAGCGCGTACGCCGCGTTGCCGCAGACGGACCGGGACGCGATCGTCCGGTGGGCCGCCATCCGCTGCGCGGTCCGTGACCGCTTCGGCGTCGACCGCGACGCGACGAACCTTGCGGAGCCGCTCATCCCCGCGGCCGACCTGCGCGCGCACGTGCTCGCGGGAGAGGCGAAGGCCGCGGGCCGCGAGATCGCCGACGATGGCAGCGAGCTCATCCTCCTGGTCGGCCGGCTCCGCAGCCGGACGACGTGAGACCCTCCGGGGTCACCCTTGACGACGCTCGCGACTTCCTCGAGGCCCGCGGCGCCGTGACGGATATCGCGCCGGTCGATCAGCAGGGCATGTGGTCCCGGGCGTTCCGGTTCCGCGAGCACAGGCGCGACCTCATCATCCGCTTCGCACCCGATCTCGAGACCTTCGACAAGGACGCGTTCGTGGCGCGCCGCGCGCCACCCGATCTCGCCGTCCCTGAGATGGTCGAGCGAGGCCTGGTCTTTGACGGCCACTACGCGATCACCGAACGGGCCCGCGGCCGCATGATCGACGGGCTTGATGGTGACGGCATGCGGCGGGTGCTGCCCTCGGTGCTGCGGACCCTGGACGCCGTACGCCGTATCGACCTGTCGGATACGCACGGATACGACCTCTGGGACGCGGACGGCAACGGCAGGCATGCGACGTGGAGACACTCAGTGGACGTGCTCGACGAGGCCGCCGGCTGGCGCGAGCGCATCGCGGAGTCACCGATCGGCACGCTGCCGTTCGATCGGACGCTCGAGCGCGTCCGGATGCTCTCGGCGTACTGCCCGGAGGAGCGGTACCTGGTGCACTCCGACCTCCTGCACTTCAATGTCCTCGTCGACGGCGACCAGGTGTCCGCCCTGCTCGACTGGGGAAGCTCCCTCATCGGCGACTTCGTGTACGACATCGCGTGGCTCGAGTTCTGGAAGCCCTGGTATCCCGCGTGGCGCCACATCGACTTCGCCGGCGAGGCGCTCCGCCACTACGCGTCGACCGGCCTGGCCATGCCGCACTTCATAGAGCGCCTGCGCTGCTACGAGCTCTGCATCGCCTTGTCCAACATGGTGTGGTTCGCCTCGCGCGACGAGACGATCGATCTCGAGCGGACGGCGCGGCGTGCCGCCGAGGTCTAGGCGGAGTTCATCTCAGCCGGGACCTTCTCCCGCAACGGCGCCAGCAGCTCGAGTGTGGCGTCCATCTCGTCCTCGGTGTTGAAGTGGTGCGGCGATAGGCGGACGAGCCCCGGCCGGTAGTCGACGATGCAGCCCTTTGCGCGCAGCGCGTCGACGACCTGCGCGGGCTCCGGATGCCGCAGCGTGACGATCGGCGTGCGCCGGTCGGCCTCGCGCACGCAGCCGAGGCGCCAGCCCTGGGCGAGCGCACCGTCGACGAGGCGCTGCGAGAGCAGCATGTGCCGCTCGCGCACGGTGGCGACACCGATCTCTTCGAATAGGGCGATCCCGGCGCGAGCCGTGTACGCCGCGGCGACCGCCGGCGTGCCGTACTCGAAGCGCCGCGCGGTCGGCGACAGATCGATGTGCTGGACGTCGAAGGTGAACGGATCGCGCATCGCCCACCAGCCGATGGCGGTCGGGCTCGCTCCGGCGATGCGGTCGCGCCGCGCGTACAGGAAGGCCATCCCCGGCCCGCCCATGAGCCACTTCAGCGTGCCGCCGACGAGGAAGTCCACGCCGGACGCGTGCACGTCGAACGGGAGCGCGCCGATGGACTGATACGCGTCCACGACGAGCGCCGCGCCCTTGCGGTGGCAGAGCTCAGCGAGCCCCTGCACGTCCTGGATGTAGCCGCTCGTGTAGTACACGTGACCGGTGCAGACGAGCACGGTGCGATCGTCGATCGCGCGCTCGAATAGCTCCAGTGGCACGGTGGCGCCATCGGGGCTGTGCACGAACTCGACCTCGACGCCCATCTTGGCGAGCGCGAGCCAGGTGTGCCCGTCGGTCGGGAAGTCGATGTCCGCGACGACGACCTTGTTGCGTTTCGAATAATCGAACGACGACGCGATCGTCACGAGCGCCGCGGAGACCGCCGGCTCGAGCGCGACCTCCTCGAGGTCCGCACCGAGGACCCGCGCGAAGTCCGCCCGCAGCAGGTCGAGCTGGCCGACCCAGTGCTGGTACCACGCTCGGCCGCCGAGCTCGGTCCACGTGCGCGCGTACTCCTCGAGCGCGGCGGCGCCGCGCTTCGGCAGTGGCGTGAGCGAGCAGTTGTTGAGGTAGATGAGCTGGTCGGTGATCGGGAACTCGGCGCGCCAGCGCTTCAGGTCACCAGCCGACGGCATAGCTCTCCTTGCGCGGGTCGGCGCCACCCTCGAGCGCGCCATTCTCGAGCCGCCGCACCGCGCAGACGCTCGCACTCGCCGGCGTGAAGGCGGGCATGTCGCGGATGATGTGCCCGAGCCGCTCGAGCCCGTCGCGCACGTCGCGTGAGACCCGCGCTTCGATCTGCAGGACGCCTGGCTCGTAGGCGTGCGGGAAGAAGGTCCACGGGAAGCTCCGCGAGATGACCCGCGGCGCCTCGATCGCGGCTTGGGTGTTCATCCCGAAGTCGACGACGTTGCACACGACCTGGACCATCGCCTGCGACTGCGCGTCCTCGCCTGGGCAGCCGAACGGCATGAGCGCGGCGCCGTCCCTCATGAGCAGCCCTGGGTTCGGGGTGAGTCGCGGACGCTTACGCGGCGCGATGGCCGACGGATGTCCCGGGGTCGTCCAGAGCTGCGCGCCGCGGGTCGAGACGATCATCCCGAGGCCCGGGATGAGCGGCGCTCCGAGACCCGGGTCAGAGGGCGTCGCCGAGAACGCGTTCCCTTCGCTGTCCATGGCCGCGACGTACGAGGTGTCCGGCGCGCCGACTCCCTCGGCGACGCGCGGGACCCAGCCCGCCGGACCGGTGCGGCCCTCGTACCGCCAGGGATCGCCGGGCAGCGGCAGCTCGGGCCACGCGCGGTCGTCGCGAATGAGCTTCCGGCGCTCCTCGGCGTACGCCTTGTCCATCAGTCCTTGGATCGGCACGTCGACCTGATCCGGATCGCCGAAGAAGCCCTCGCGGTCCGCGCACGCGAGCTTCATCGCTTCGGTGTAGCGGTGCAGGAACGGAAGCGAGCCCGGGCCGCACGATGCGACGTCGTATCCCTCGAGCAGATTCAGCGTCATCGGAACGAGCGGGCCCTGGGACCACGGACCGCACGCGTACACGTCGATGCCGCGGTACGTCGTGTGGACCGGAGGCTCGATGGTCACGTGATACGAGGCCAGGTCCTCCGCGGACAGGGCCCCGCCTTCGCGCTTCATGTGGGCGACGATCTCGCGCGCGATGTCGCCCGTGTACATCGCGTCGCGCGCGGCCATGATCGCAGCGGCGCGCCCGCGCGACGCGTGCGTGGCTTCGATGCTCACGAGGCGGCGGAACAGGTCGCCGAGCTCGCGCTGCACCAACAGCTCCCCCACCCGAGGCGGCCGGCCATTCGGCAGGAACACTGCCGCGCTCGTCGGCCACTCGCGGATGCGGTCCTGCAGGAGCGTGATCGACCGGGCGAGGCGCGGGTACACCGGGAACCCATCGCACAGCTCGATGGCCGGCGCGAGCACGTCGGCGAGCGGCAGCCGGCCATGCCGCGCGAGCGCGGTGAGCCAGGCATCGCACGCCGCGGGCGTCACCGAGCGAGGGGTGCCCACGGGCATGTCGTCGCCGTACTTCGCCCGGTACGCGTCGAGGTCCAGCGAGGCCGGCCACCGGCCGAGGCCGTCGATGCTTTCCGGCCCCGCCATTCCAGGGCGGTACACGATGATCGGCGCGACTCCGCCGAAGTCGGTGAGATGGCGCTCTACGACGTTCAGCGCGATGCCCGCCGCGACGCCGGCGTCGATCGCGCTGCCCCCGCGCGGGAACATCCGCAGTCCCGCGATCGACGCGAGGTAATGACAGGTGCTCACCATGTGCTTCGCGCCGAGGAGAGCCGGACGCCCTTCGGTGATCGCGATCGGCGGCGCGGTGTTCTCCACCGCGATCTCGCGCATGGACCAGCACGATAGCGCGATGCCCGACGGCTAGGCTTCGCGCATGCACCTATATGCGCACCGGGTCGAGCCGTTCGACAACGGGATGTACATCCTGGCCGACAGCCAGGGCGACGCGATCCTCATCGACCCGTCCCGCGGCGAGCGCGAGGCCACCGCGACGCTCCGCGACCACGGCCTACGGCTGGTGGAGATCCTCAATACGCACGGGCATCAGGACCACGTGTACGACAACGCCTCGATGAAGCAGGAGACCGGGGCGCGCATCGCGATCCATCGCGCCGATGCGTACCGCCTCGATCCGGCCACCCGGCCTGCCAGCCAGCTCGAGCCGCCGAAGAGCGTGGCGGACGATCTCATCGAAGAGGGCCCGTTGACCTACGTGCGTGACCTCGAGATCCTGGCGATCCACACACCGGGCCACACCGAAGGCTCGGTGAGCTTCTACCTGGCGAAGGAGTCGATCCTCTTCAGCGGCGACCTGCTGTTCGCCGGCAACGTCGGCCGCATCGACCTACCTGGCGGCAACGCGGCGCAGATGGAGGCGAGCCTCGCGCGTGTCGCGACCCTGCCGCCGCCCACCCGGGTCTTCCCCGGACATGGCCCGGCGACGACCATCGGCGCCGAGCTCAGCTGGCTGGAGGGCTTCCGCTTCGAGACCTAACCTAGTCCGCGACCCCGAGGATGTTGAAGCCATTGTCCGCGAAGATCGTCGCCCCCGTGACGCACCGCGACATCTCGCTGGCTAGGAACACCGCGACGTTGCCGACCTCTTCCTGGCTGATGTTGCGGCGCAGGGGCGCCTTCTCTTCCATGAGGTCGCGCGCCGAGCTGATGCCCTTCACCGCGCTCCCCGCGAGCGTCTTCAGCGGACCGGCGGAGATGGTGTTCACCCGGATGTTCTGCGGACCGAGGTCGGCCGCGAGATAGCGCGTCGCCGACTCGAGCACGGCCTTCGCCATCGCCATCGAGTTGTAGCTAGGGACGACGCGCTCGACGGCGTTATACGTCAGCGACATCACCGATCCGCCGCCGGCCTTGGCGAAGAGGGGCAGCGCAGCGCGCGTCAGGGCGATGAGCGAGAACGCCGAGACCTCGATGGCGAGCTTGAGGCCGTCGCGCGAGATCTCGTGGAAGCGGCCGCGAAGGTCTTCGACCGCGGCGAACGCGATCGAGTGCACGAGGATGTCCGCCTGGCCCCATTTCTCGCCTAGCGCGGAGAAGAAGCTGTCGATCTCTTCCTGTTTCGAGACGTCGCACGGCAGGACCGGCATCCGCTCGTGGCCGGGGAGCGTGACCACGAGCTTCTCGACGTTCTCGCGCAGCCGTTCCGTCGCGTAGCTGAACGCGAGCTCGGCGCCCTCGCGCTGGAACGCGGCCGCGATACCCCACGCGATGCTGCGCTGGTTGCCGACGCCCATGACGATCGCCTTCTTCCCGTCGAGCAGACCCACGCGTCACCTCCCCGCCCCGCGGCGTTGGCCCATCATGGCGGCGTGCGGCTCGACGTGCAGGAGTTCGGTCCCTCGGCCGGGCGGACGGTCGTGGCACTGCACGGTGTCACCGGCTCGCCGCACGTCTTCCGGCGGCTCGCGCATCGCCTGCCGAGCTTTCACTTCGTCGCGCCGGCGTTCCGCGGACACGGCGCCTCGCCCAAGGAGCCGCCGTGGGATCTCTCGGCGCATCTTCGCGATGTGCGGGAGACCCTCGACGCGCGCGGGATCTCCCGTGCGCCGTTCATCGGGTTCAGCTTCGGAGGACGGGTGGCGGTCGAGCTCCTCGTGGCCGATCGCTCACGTATCGAGCGGCTGGTCCTCCTCGATCCGGCGTTGCGCGTCGATCCGCAGCGGGCCCTTGCGATCACCGACGGCCTGCTGGCCGATACGTCGTACGGGTCGACGGAAGAGGCGATCCAAGCGCGCATCGATCTCGGCCTCACCCCGTACGCGCCCCGCGAGCACTGGGATATCTGGGCCGAGGACCTGGTCGAGGGGCCGGACGGCCGGCTCCGGCTGCCGTTCTCACGCCCGGCCGCGATGACGATCTACAGCGAACTCACCACGCCGCCGCCGCCGTTCGCGAGCCTGCGGCTCCCGACGCTGCTCATCGTCGGCGCGGAGTCGCCGCTCGTCACGCCCCAGCAGATCGAGCGCTACAAGTACGAGCTCGCGGATTTCCTCGAGGTGAAGAGCGTTCGCGCGAAGCATCAGCTGATCGGCGACGCGGCGGATGAGGTCGCCGCCGCTGTCGGAGCGTTCCTAGCGCGCTAGGGGCGCCATCGCGGTCGGCCACCGCCGGAGCAGGGCATCCGGTCCGGAGTGCGTTGCGACGATCTCGCAGCCGATGCGGAACGCCGCGACGATCGCCTCGAGCGGCAACGACGGGGTCGCCGTTCCGGTCGTCATCTCGGGCGTGCCCGGTACGTGCAGGTACGTGGTCGGCAGACGCAGCCCGCGATCGGCGGCATATCGCAGTGCGCCGTAGAGCGTCGCGTTGCTCACGTACGCGCCGCCGTCCCACGAGACGTGCGCCGGGATGCCCGCGGCGTTGATGGCGTGCGCGATCGCGCGGACCGGCCCTGTCGCGAAGAGCGCGTGGGGTCCGTGGTCGTCCCCGTCCGATCGCTCCGCGGCCAGCGCGCGATCCGCGTTGTCGGCTTGCCACGGCACGTCACCGAGGGCGTGCGCGATCGCCTCGACGCTGATCGCCGGCCGTCCGAATGAGAGTCCACCGATGATCAGGCCGTCCGCCGGCTCGCGCTCGAGCTCGCGGACGATGGTGGCCACCGACTCGCGCCACACGACCGGCACGCGCAGCACATCGATGCGGGCCGGCCCGGCTGCCGCGCCTTGCAGCTGCTGCGCGGCCTCCCACGACGGATTCACGCCGCGACCGGCGAACGGCTCGAAGCCTGTGAGCAGGATCCGCACGCCTGGAGTCTGCGCCACCGCATACTCCCGCGCGTGAGCGCGCTCGAGACCGACCCCGTCGCGGATCTCCTACGCGGCGTGCCGTTCTTCGCCGGCCTCGAGCGCGTGGACCTCGCGCGGCTGCTCGGCGCGCTCGAACAGGTGCGGGCCGGCCCCGGTCAGGTCATCGCGCGGGAGGGCAGCCAGGGCGACGCGCTGTACCTACTGGAGCGCGGGAGGGTCGCGATCACTGTCGCCTCGCCGGACGGCGAGGTATCGCTCCGCGAGGTCAGCGGCCCGACCCACTTCGGCGAGCTCGGGATGCTGCTCGCGCGGCGGACCGCGACCACGCGAGCGATCACGGAGGTCGTGGCGTGGCGGTTGCCCCGTGCGCGATTCGAGGCGCTCGTCCGGGACCGGCCGCAGATCGCCCTCGCCGTTGCGGC
>JALYKF010000158.1 GCA_030774905.1 Chloroflexota bacterium | reverse complement strand
CGGGTCGCGCGCTCATAGGCGTCGTCGTCCGAGCGCTCCAGCAGCGTCGGATCGCTCTGAAAGAGATTGCGATCCCAGTCGATCACTCGTACTACCTGGCGGTAATACTACCCCCACGTAGTACACGTTCAGTCGGCCGCCGTAGCTATCGGTTGCGCATCGGCGGGCTCGTCCGACCGCGGGCTCCCGCCGGCCCGGGCATTGATCGCCACGGCGCTCACCACCAACGCGGCGCCGGCGAGCATCCGCACGGTGAATTCCTCCCCCAGCGCGAGCGCGCCGATGAGGAGGGCCTGGGTCGGGATGAGCACCTGCGACAGCGTCACCGTCGTGGGGCGCAGCTTCCGGAACAGCCACGCGTTCAGCACGAGCCCCACGCACGAGCCGCCGATGACGAGGTAGGCGAACGCGCTCATGGAGCTCGCGGTCCAGTGCTGCGGCTCGCCGGCCTGCGACAGCGCGAACGGCAGGAGGAACGCGGCGCCGACCCACGTGCCGACGCCGACGACCGCGATCGGCGACTCGCGCGACAGGAATCGCGCGATGAGGATCGCCGCGACGGCCCAGCTGATCGGCATGATCGCGAGGAGCGCCGTCGCGAGAAGCGCGTTGGGACCTTCGCTCGGCGCGGGCGCTCCGACGAGCAGGGCGGTGCCGACGAGGCCGAGCACCAAAGCGGCCACCTTCAGCCGCGAGAGCCGGTCTCCGCGCACGAAGAAGTGCGCGAGGATCGCGGTCCAGACCGGGGCCATGGCCCCGAACACCGCGACGAGCCCCGACGGGACGAATTGTTCCGCCCAGAAGATGAGGGCCCACGACGTGCCGATGTTGAACAGACCGGCGACCGCTGATGCGAGCAGTGCCGTTCGCGTCCGGGGGAACGAGTGCCGGAGCACGACGACCGCGATGGTGAGGATGACTGACACCGCGACGGCGCGTTCGAACGCGAACAGGTACGGGGGAACCTGCGCGACGCCGATCTTGATCGCCGCCCAGGTCGAGCCCCACAGCAGCACCATGACGACGTACGCGACGACGACGCGCCCGCTCACGTCGGTATTGTCATTCGGTGAGGACATTCCGGCTCGCGATAGCGGCGCTGCTGATCGCATCCTGCGCAGCCGCGCCCAAGCTCGTCGGCACGGAGATCGAGCCCACGGCCGCGCCGGATTTCACGCTGACCGACGGGATCAGCGGCGTGCCGTTCAGCCTGTCGGCGCAGCTGGGTTCGGTCGTCGTGCTGTCGTTCCTCTATACGCACTGTCCCGATGTGTGCCCGCTGACGGCCGAGACGATGCGGCAGGCGCAGGAGAAGCTGAGCGCCGACGAGCGCTCGCACACGCTGTTCGTCGCGGTGTCGGCCGACCCGATCCACGACACGCCGCAGGCGGTCCAGGCGTTCGCCCGCGATCACCGGCTTGCGACGCGGTTCGTGTTCCTGGTCGGCGGAGCGGCCCAGCTACAGCCGGTGTGGTCGGCGTGGGGCATCCGCATCGAGACCGATCCCACGGCGACCGGTGTCGGGCACAGCGACGCGGTGTATCTGCTCGACAAGAAGGGTCGCGTGCGGCTTCTGACCCATTCGGACATCACGCCCGAGGCGCTGGCCGGTGACGTGCGGCTGCTGGCCGCGGAGCGTTAGCCCACGATGTAGATCGTCGTGAAGAGGCCGATCCAGACCACGTCGACGAAGTGCCAGTAGATGGACGCGGCCTCGACCGCGAGATGCCGGTTCGCGGTGAACTGACCGCGCAGGCCGCGGTACAGGCAGATCGCGATGAACACCACGCCGCCCGTGACGTGCGCGCCGTGGAAGCCGGTGAGGGTGAAGAACACGCCGGCGAAGATGCCATCCTTCGGAAGGAAGCCGAGACGGGTGTACTCGTAGGCCTGCCCCAGGACGAACGAGACGCCGAGGACCACGGTCGGGATGAGCCACTGGATCATCCGGCGGCGATCGCCCTTCTTGATGGCGCTCACGGCGAGCTGCATGGTCACGCTCGAGGCGACCAGCTCGATGGTGTTGATGAGCGGGAGACCCTGCCAGCTGGGCTTCTCGCCGAAGACCGGCTCCCATGCGGGGATCTTGCCGCGCAGGAAGAAGTACGTCGTGAACAGCGCAGCGAAGAACATGAACTCGCTGCCGACGAACATGATGATGGCCCACATCCCGCTGTTGAACCGGGTCGGCTGGACGTCGAATCCCGAATCGTTAGGCCCGAGGCGGTCGACACTGGGAGTCCCGCGGCGTCCACGGACGACGGTGCGATCCGCCACTAGTGGTGGTTCTCTGCGCCGGCGTGACCCTGGTCGCCCGCCTGCGTGTACGCGCGCGCGTCGTCGATCAGCCACGTTGCGAGGCCGACGAGCAGCAGCACGAGCCCGATACCGACGAGGATCACGCTCCAGAGGATGCCGAACGAGATGAATGTGACGCCGATGCCGATGATCACCGGCGACAAGCTCGGCGGCGGCATGTGGATCGGCTCGTCGTGCCTCGACATCGGTCGAAACTCTAGGCCATCGATTAGCAGCCGTCGAAACGCTGCCCTAGTGTTGGCGGGCACATGCCGTGGCCGAATGACCCGCAGGGCCCCCTCTCCCGCTCGATGGCCGACCTCTACTGGCTCATGTTCGGCGCCGCGGTCATCGTGCTCGCCATCGTCGTCGGCGCCCTCATCTACGCCGGCCTGAAGTACCGGGAGCGGCCCGGCCACCACGCCCGCCAGTACCACGGCCACAACCTGCTCGAGCTCATCTGGACCGTCATCCCAACGCTCATGGTCATCTCGTTCAGCGTCCTGTCCTTTCAGCGGCTCGTGCTCGTGAACGACGTGGACAGCGGCGCGGTGATGACGATCAAGGCGGAGGGGCGCCAGTGGGTCTGGAACTTCCAGTACCCCTCCGAGAGCCGCTTCGCGCTCACCGGCGGCAAGACGTACCTCTCGCAGCCCGCGGAGATCCACATCCCCGTCGGGCAGAAGGTGAAGATCGAGCTCAGCGCGACCGACGTCATCCACTCCTTCTATGTCCCGGCCCTCGGAGCCCACAAGGACGCTGTTCCGGGACGGGCCACGGCCACCTGGCTCCAGGCTGATCGGCCGGGGACCTACGTCGGGCAATGCAGCGAGTTCTGCGGCACCGGGCACGCCGACATGCTCATCACGGTCGTCGCCCAGAACGCTCCGGACTACGACGCGTGGCTTGTGACGGCGCTCAAGGATGCGAACCGCTTCAGTGATCCGGCCGTCGCGAAGGGCAAGGAGCTCTTCACGTCGCTGGCGTGTGCGGGGTGCCACACCATCCAGGGCCTGACCAAGGCGACGATCGGACCGGACCTCACGCATGAGGCGTCGAAGAAGACGCCGATCGGCGGCGTAGCGGGGCTCGACGTGAACGAGGCCAACCTGATCAAGTGGGTCAGCAACGCGCCGGGCCTCAAGCCGGGGATCGTCATGCCGGCGTTCAGCAACAAGGTCGGTGGCCCGCTCGATGACGCAACGATCAACTCGATCGTCCAGTTCCTGCTGACGCTCAAGTAGCTCAACGCCCGCGCGGCGCGGCTAGCTCACTTGACCTCGAGCGCGACCCGCATCCCGAGCTGATAGTGACCGGCGATATTGCAGATGAGCACGTAGTTTCCGGGCGGGAGCTCGACCACGAGCTTGCGGGATGCGGCGGCCGGGATGTTGGTGAGCTCGCCGACCTTCCCATCTTCCTTCGCCTTCGCGGCTCCGCCGTCGATCGGTAGCTGATCGGCCGCGAGGTCGGTCTTGATGACCTTGACCTCGTGCACCATCGCGGCGTGGTTGCGGATGCCGATCACCACGTGGGGACCCGTCACGCTCGGGTGGTCGAGCACGAGCTTGTAGTCGCTCATCTCGACGAAGAGCGCTGCGGCCTCTCCGGTCTCCGCCGGCGGGGCACTGCACGCCGAGGCCGACAGCAAGGCAGCGAGGCAGGCGATGACGATGCGACGGACGATGGCGATCACCTCGGACGAGATTCGCGCAGGCGTTGTGCCTGCTCCTCCGACTGTAGCCACAGAAAGAACGAGAGGCTCGCGGCCGCGAGGAAGATGAGATCGCCGGGCACCCACATGATCGCGCCGCCAAGGCGCTGATCGGTCGCCGGATCGAGGCCGTACTTCGTGGTCGTCGTCAGGTACGGCAGGTAGAAGGGACGATCGGAGAACGCGAGGAGGCCCCCAAGGATCGTGTTCTGCGCGGCGCCGACCAGCAAGAGGAACGGGATCCGCGCCGCGTACGGCAGCGTCGCCCGGAACGGCACGGGATCGATGACGACGCTCCAGAACAGGAGCGCGGTCACGAGGAACCAGGTGTGCTCGAGGACGTGGATCGTCGAGCTCTCGACCGCCGCGTCGTAGAGCGCCGGGATGTGCCAGCCGTAGAGACCCACCACGTAGAGGCCCGCAGCGACGAGCGGCTGGCGCAGCAGGTGCACCAGGGCGCGGAACGCGGTGTTGCGTGCGACGGCGCGGACCACGGTGCGCCGCACCGCCGCGGGCAGCCCGCGCAGCAGCGGCCGCACCGGCGCACCCAGCAGGAGCAGCGGCGCGGCGACGACCAGCAGGAGCATGTGCTGGACCATGTGGATGCTGAACAGCTCGAGCGCAACGGCGTCGATCGGCGACGCGAGGGCGACGAGGAGCGCGACCAGACCGAGCAGGAACAGCCCGGTGCGCCACACCGGCCACGAGCGGCGCGCGCGGGCGCCGCGCAGATAGATGAGGGCCGCGAGGAGCGTGAGGGCGACGAGGACTAGAGGCGTACGGTCGTGTCCACCATGATCGCCACGAACAGCAGCGCGAGATACAGGAGCGAGTAGAGGTACAGGCTCCGCGCGACCGAGCGCTGCTTCGCAGCGGCGGCGCGCAGCAATCGGATGGCGTAGACCACGAAGATCACGCCGAGCACCAGCGCGGCGAAGAGGTACACGACGCCCACATATCGGGTGAGGAACAGCAGGACCGAGAGCGGGACGAGCGCCGTCGCGTAGAGCAGGATCCCCCAGTGCGCGGCGCGGTCGCCGTGGACGACCGGCAGCATCGGCACGCCGGCCCGGTCGTAGTCGTCACGAATGAGCAGGGCGAGGGCCCAGAAGTGGGCCGGGGTCCAGAAGAACACGATCGCGAAGAGGTACAGCGCCGGGAGATCGACGTTGTTCGCGACCGCAGCCCATCCGACCAGCGGCGGGATCGCCCCGGCGGCGCCGCCGATGACGATGTTCTGCACGGTCGTGCGCTTCAGCCACAGCGTGTACACGAAGATGTAAAAGAGCGTGCCCACGATCGCGAGCACGGCCGCGAGCACGTTGGCGACGAGCGCGAGCAGCGCGAATGCGAGCACGTTCAGGATCACGCCAACGGCGATGGCGACGCGCGGCGAGACACGATGGCCGGGCAGCGGGCGGCGCGATGTGCGACGCATCCGCTCGTCGATGTCGCGGTCGAAGTAGTGATTGAGGGCCGACGCCCCGCCGCTCGCGAAGGCGCCGCCGAGCATCGTGGCGAGCACCAGGTGGAACGGCGGGACCCCGCCCGCGGCCAGGAACATCCCGCCGAGCGCGGTGACGAGGAGGAGCGACATGATCGCCGGCTTCGTGAGGGCGATCAGATCGTTCAGCGTGGTGCGCGCCTCGACACTGACCGGCCGCCACGCGAGGACCGCGAGGGCCACGGTCGCGCACCACAGTGCGGTCGCGACGGCCGGATGCGCGCCGAGCGGCCACGGCGAGAAGCCCGTCAACGGGTTCAGTGCGCCGATCGCGACCTGGACGATGAAGAGCACTCCGGTCAGTGCCGCGGCGAGGCCCAGTCCCGGCGTCTCGGCCCGGCGTTTCCACGCGCCTGCCACGGCGTAGGCGATGACGATGCCGACAGCGGCGGCGACGTAGCGGTGCAGCATGTGGACCGCCTGCGCGCCGCCCATCGGGATGCCGTCGTCGCAGAGGGGCCACGTCGAACACGCCGCGGTCGCGCCATCTCCGCGAACGAATGCGCCGGAGAGCATGAGCAGGAACGTGCCCCCGGCCGCGGTCAGCGCGAGCCACGTGAACGCGGTCGGCTTCGCGAGGCCCGGCCCGGGCACCGGCCAGCGAACGATGACGGCGTAGACGGTGAGGACCGCCAGCAGCAGCTCCGCGTTCGCGAGATGCACGGTCACCCAGGCGTCCGGAAGCTCCAGGAGAACGGTGATCGCGCCGAGGATGGCCTGCAGCCAGTACAGGACGACGGCGGCGCCGACGAACGTCACGGCCCGGCGGTCGCTCCGGTATCGCGCGAGCGTCCACACGGCGAGGGCCGCGAGGGTGAGGCCCGCGACGATCGCGAGGAACCGATGGAGCCACTCGATGCGCGTCGCGACATCGAGCGAGGGCAGGAACTGGCCGTGGCACAGCGGCCAGTCGGGGCAGCCGAGGCCCGAGCCGGTGACCCGGACGATGCCGCCCCAGAAGGCGGCCGGTAGCGCGGCGAGGAGCGTCAGGTAGACGAGACGGCGATAGCCCGCTGACACGGTCATGCCGCTAGGTGTGCGGCGTGTCTTCCTTGAGCGGCCGCGCACTGTGGACGACCGGGATCCGCGCGAAGTTGTACGCCGGCGGCGGCGAGGTCGTGGCCCACTCGAGCGTGTCGGCCTCCCACGGGTCGTCGCCCGCGGGCCGGCCCTTGCCCAGCACGATGCTGGTGAAGAAATTCCAGAGGAAGATCGCGACGCCGAAGGCGATGAGGAATGCGCCGATCGTCGAGACCAGATTGAGCGTTCCCCACTCCGGCGACTGCGGGTAGTGGAAGATGCGCCGGGGCATGCCCTCGATGCCCAGCTGATGCTGCGGGAAGAACGTCAGGTTCATCGCGACGAAGATCGTGAGGAAGTTGATCTGCCCCAGCCGCTCGTTCAACATGCGACCGGACATCTTGGGGATCCAGTAGTACATCGCCGCGAACACGGTCATGACCGCGCCACCGAACAGCACGTAATGAATGTGCGCGACGACGTAGTACGTATCGGACAGCTGCACGTCCTCGGGCACGGAGCCCAGGAACACGCCGGAGATGCCGCCGATGGTGAACGTCGCGATGAAGCCGAGCGCGAAGAGCATCGGCGTCTTGAACCGCAACGAGCCGTGCCAGATCGTGCCGAGCCAGGAGAAGATCTTCACGCCGGTCGGCACGGCGATGAGCATCGTCGAGATCATGAAGAAGACCTGCAGCGTCTGGTCGACGCCCGCGATGAACATGTGGTGGACGAACACGGAGAAGGATAGGAAGCCGATCGCGACGCTCGAGTACGCGATCATCTTGTAGCCGAAGATCGGCTTGCGCGAGAACACCGGGAGGACTTCGCTGACGACCCCGAAGCCCGGCAGCACCATGATGTAGACCTCGGGGTGGCCGAAGAACCAGAACAGGAACTGCCACAGCAGCGGGTCCGATCCCTCTGACGTCGCGAAGAAGCTCAGCCCGGCGAGGCGGTCGAACAGGAGCAGCACACCCGCGACGGTGAGGAACGGGATCGCGAGCACGAGCAGGAACGACGTGACGAGCACGCTCCAGGTGAACAGCGTGATGCGCGAGAAGGTCATGCCGGGCGCGCGCAGGGCGAAGATCGTGACGATCATGTTCAGCGCGCCGAAGATCGACGAGAAGCCGAGCACGGTGAGGCTGAGGAGCCAGAGATCCTGGCCATGGCTCGGCGAGAACGGCAGCGTCGAGAGCGGCACGTACGAGGTCCAGCCGGATGACGGCGGCCCGACGAGCAGCGCGGCGTAGAGGATGATGCCGCCACTCAGCAGGAGCCAGTACGAGAGTGCGTTGAGCTTGGGGAACGCCATGTCCCGCGCGCCGATCTGCAGCGGGATGATGAAGTTCGCGAACCCGGTCCACACCGGCACGACGAACAGGAAGATCATCGTCGTCCCGTGCATCGTGAAGGCGCCGTTGTACGCCTCAGCGCTGAGCACGGTCCCGTCCGGTGTCGCGAGCTGCGCACGGACCGCGAGCGCGAGCAGGCCGCCGGTGATGAAGAAGAAGAACGTCGTCCAGAGATAGAGGACGCCGATCTTCTTGTGGTCGACGGTGGTGACCCACTCGAGGATGCCCGTGTAACGCGGGCGCGTGACCGGGAATGGGGTGTCGATCGCGGCCATGTGCGTTCCATTCCATCGTGCGACCCGACGGGTGTCAAATGGCGACGTGATCGTCACGGACCTCGCCGCCGTCACACGCGCGCATGGGGACCGCACGATCTTCGCCGACCTCTCGTGGACGATCGAGGACGGCGCGCGGATCGGGCTCATCGGTCCGAACGGGAGCGGAAAGTCGACGCTCCTTCGCACCATCGCCGGCGTGGAGCTGCCTGAAGCCGGCCTGGTCACCCGCCCCCGGGGCCTGCGCATCGCCTATCTGACGCAGGAGCAGCCGCCGACGGACGTGCCGGTCATCGCGACCCTGTTGGCCGCGCGCCCGGACCTCGCCGCTATCGAGCGCGACCTCGGCCTGGTGGGCGCCCGGTTGGCGGACCCCGCGGTGAGCGGTGACATGGCGCGCCTGACCGAGGCGCTCGATGCGCAGGACCGGCTGCTACACGCATTCGAGCGCGCCGGCGGCCCGCGCCTTCGCAATCGCGTCGAGGGCCTGTTGCGCGAGCTCGGCATCCCGCAGGACCACTGGGATCTGCCGATCAGGGCGCTGTCCGGCGGGCAGCGCAAGCTCGTGGGGCTCGCGGGCTGTCTGATCGGCGACCCGGATCTCCTCCTGCTCGACGAGCCGGACAACCATCTCGACCTCCAGAGGAAGGAGATCCTCGAGCGGCTGCTCGCGCAGTTCGACGGCGCGGTCATCATCGTGTCGCACGACCGCTACCTGCTCGACGACACGGTGGATCGGATCGCGGAGCTCGAGCCGGCCGCGAAGGGCGCGCGGCTGCGCGTCTTCGAGGGCAATTACTCCGCGTACGTGGTGCAGAAGGAGATCGCGCTTCGCAGGCAGCAGCAGGACTACACCTCGCAGCAGAAGGAGATCGCGCGCCTCGAGGCCGCTGTGAAGCGCTTCGAGCTCTGGGCGCGGCTCGTCGTGGACGAGCGCCACATCAAGCAGGCCCGCAACAAGCAGCGCCAGATCGATCGCATGGAGAAGGTCGAGCGGCCGGTCCTGGAGCGGCGCCGGATGGCGCTGTCCTTCCGGCCGCGCATCCGCGGCGGCGCGATCGCGATGCGGATCGAGCGCGCGACGGTGTCATTCGATGGCCGCCCGGCGCTACGCGACGCGGAGCTGGTCGTTCAGAACGGCGAGCGCGTCGGGATCATCGGACCCAACGGCGCGGGGAAGACCGTGCTGCTCTCGCTCATGAGCGGCGAGCGCGCGCCGGACCGGGGAACGGTCTGGGTCGGCCCGAGCATCGAGCGTGGCCGATATGCGCAGCATCACGAGACCCTGGACCCGCGACGCACGCCGATCGAGACGCTTCGAGCGGTCCGCCCCATGACCGAGGGCGAGGCCGTGGCGAAGCTGCTGAAGTTCCTGATCCCGTACGCCGCCGCCCAGCAGCCGATCGCGACGCTCTCCGGAGGTGAGAAGAGCCGGATGCAGCTCGCCTGCCTCATGTACTCGAACGTGAACTGCCTGCTGCTCGATGAGCCGACGAACAACCTTGACATCGCGTCAGCGGAAGTGCTCGAGTCGGCCCTCGAGGAGTTCACCGGAACGGTGATCGTCGTGTCCCACGACCGCTACTTCCTGGATCGCGTCGTCGACCGGATCGTTTCCGTGGAGGACGGCGTTGTGCGGGTGTTCGAGGGTGGCTACAGCGCCTACGCGGAGCGAACCGGCTAGAGGATCGCGCCGCAGCCCGGGCAGCGGCCGGCACGCTCCGACGCTGACGATCCGCAGCGCCGGCACACGAGGACGCCGGTGGCATCCGTCGGCTGGACCTGCCGGATCTCGGACTCGAAGTTCGACTCCCAGCGCCGCCGCATCCGGAGCTCGCTGGCGCTGCGCCCGCCGCCGGCCAGCAAGGAGAAGCCGCCGATGAACAGCACGAGGATGACGAGGCCGAGGAGCTCGTTCACGCGCGGCGCTCCCCCGCCTCGCGGAGCGTGGCCGCGACCGCGCGGAGGAATGCGACGTCGTCCGTCTCGTCGATCCCGGTCGTGTACGGCCGGATGCGCGACGCGATGTCGGCCGCCAGGCGCGCCCGATCGCGCGGTGCCAGCGTGCCTTCGCGCGCGACGAACTCCCGCACGATCCGCTGGGCCTCGCCGGACAGCGCCCGCACCCCGGCACTGGGCACGGGGACCGCGGCGCGCGTCACGGTCCGCAGCGAGAGCCAGTCGAGCTGCGGTCTCGGCGCACGCACGACGAACGTTCCGGCGGCGAGGTCGCCGAGCCGCTGCGATCGCGAGGTGAACACGATGGAGAGCAGCCCGAGCCCGTAGAAGCTCGGTAGGAAGTCGACGACGCGCACGAGGTTGCGCACGAACACCGCGACGAAGCCCGCGGGCGAGCCGTCCTCATTGATCACCCGCAGGCCGAACGCGCGCTTGCCGACGGTCTGCCCGTTCCAGAGCCACTCGAGGAGGATGAAGTAGCTCCAGCCGAGCACGAACAGGAGGAGCCGGATGACGCCGCCGAGGGCCGCGTCGCCCGGCGCGCCGATCTGGCCGTAGCCGATCTCGAGCCCCGCGGTGATGAGGGCTGCGACGAGGAAGTCGAGGACCGCCGCGAAGCCGCGGTTGCCGACACCGGCGAGCGAGTACCGCAGGACCACGTGATCTGGGGTCTCGACCTCGAGCCGTCCGACCCGGATCGCCATGTCAGCATGGTACGGTCGCGCGATGCGCGCGGTTCAATCGATCGACCGTTTCGTCGAGGATCACCGCGCGCGCTGGGCCCGCCTCGGCGCCCTCGTCGAGCGCGCCCGCGGGCGCGTCGCCCGCCTGAGCGCGGACGAAGTCCTCGAGCTCGGGGCGCTCTACCGGAG
>JALYKF010000157.1 GCA_030774905.1 Chloroflexota bacterium | reverse complement strand
GCTCAATTCGCCGGTTGCAGAGCCCGCCGCCGCCGTCGGCCTTGGCGTCACTAGCTCCGATTCGAGGGTCGTCTCCGCGTAAGGCATCCCGGACCGTGGTGGTATGACTGATGAAAATGAGAGCGGTCGTCCTCTTCGTTGTGATGCTTCTTGCTGCGTGCCAGGCGAACCCTGAGCCTTCGGCCAGTCCGTCGGTGGTCGCGCGCCCGTCGGCAACTGCGACGGCCACGCCGTCGGCGACTCCCAAGACGCCGTTAGGCGGCACGCTGCGCGTTGCGCTTGCGGGGGCCATCGGGTCGCTCGATCCGCGTGCGGCTGAGGCGAATCCGCTTGTCGTCGGGCAGGTCTTCGAGGGGCTCGTCGCGCGTGGGCCGAACGGCGTCCTGCCGGCGCTTGCGACGAAGTGGATCGTCGGGCCTGATGGCACGACCTGGACGTTCACGCTGCGATCGGGGGTCACGTTCCACGATGGGACGCCGCTCGATGCGCTCGCGGTCGCGAAGGCGCTGCTCGTCGGCTCGCGGCCGTTCCTGGTGAATGTCGCGCCCGGGCCGGACCCGCTGACCGTGATGCTCGTGACCGGCGTCCCTGACGGGCGGTTCCTCAGTGCGCTTATGACTCCGGCGTTCGCGATCGCGTCGCCGGCATCGCCGACGTCCGGCACCGGTCCGTTCCGCTTGGTGCCCGCACAGCCCGCTGGATCGCAGCCGCTGACGCTCGAGCGGAACGACCGTTACTGGCGCGCCGACGCCTCGGGTCAGAAGCTGCCGTATCTCGACGGGGTCAGCTTCACGTCGATGCCGGACCCGGCCGCGCGGCTCGCGGCCATACGCGGCGGGACCGTCGACTACGTGCAGGATCTGGCGCTTGCGGACATCGGGACGATCCGCACCGATCCGAGCCTCCAGCTCGTCGCCCGTCCCGAGACGACGGTCCTGTATCTCGGGCTCAATCTCTCGCTGCCCCCGGTCGACGACCTCCGCGTGCGGCAGGCGATCGCGCAGGGCGTGAACGCTCGCGGTCTGGTCGATCGCTCATACGCGGGCACCGCGACCGCGGCATCGCAGTTCCCGCCGCCGGCGATGCTCGGCTACGACGACTCGCTCACGGAGTTCGCCAAGAACGATCCCGGCGCCGCGAAGAAGCTGCTCACCGACTCGGGGCGCTCCACCGTCGACGTCGACCTCTGGTACGTGCTTGACGGCAGCCTGACCACGCCCGACATGCGCAAGGTCGCCGAGTCCGTCGCGGCCGACCTGGCCGCGGCGGGGATCATCGCGTCGCTGCGGACCATCGACCCGGTCACGTTCGCCGCGAACGTGCGCGAGAACCGGTATCCGATGTGGGTCGGCGCCGCGTCGACGTCGTCGTTCGACCCGGACGAGCTGCTCGGCGCGGCGTTCATCCCGCCGGTCGTCAATGGCCTGGACCAGCCGACGGAGGCGGGCGGCTGGATCAACAGAGAAGCGGCAGGGCTCCTGCGCAAGGCGAGGATCGAGCCCGATCAATCGAAGCGCGCCGAGCTGTACAAGCAAGTGTCGAAGATCGTGCAGCGCGAGATCCCGCGCATCCCGCTGACGTGGAGCGCCCCACCCGCCGCGGCCACGAGAAAGGTCGTGAACCCGCAGGCGGCGCTCTTCGCGGACGTCGGGATGGGACGGTAGGTACTAGGTTCGATCGTCGTAGCAGAGGCTGGCTTCGCTTACTCTGAAGTCATGATGATGGGCGGCGGCGGCAGCGGCACGCACATGATGTTCATGGGCGGCGGCGGCGGCCGCGAGAAGAGGTCTCCGTCGCTGGCAATGTATCGCCGGCTCCTCCGGTTCGTCGTCCCATACCGCATCAACCTCGTCCTTGCGGGAGCGCTGCTCATCCTGTCCACGGTCCTCGGCCTCGTGTGGCCCCAGGTGGTGCTGCGTGTGCTCGATGTTGGCCTGAAGGACGGGGCTTTTCTGGATCAGCTGGTCCTCGGGCTCGTCGCCGTTCTGCTGATCCGCGGCGCGATCGACGGCGTTCGGCAGTACGTCATGACCTGGACCGGCGAGCGCGTGATCTTCGACCTGCGGATGGAGATCGTGCGCCACCTGCAGTCGCTCTCGCTGTCCTTCTTCACCCGCCGCAAGACCGGCGAGCTCATGTCCCACGTGACGAGCGACGCGACGCTCGTCCATGGCGTCGTCACCCAAACGATCATCTCGGTGCTCGGACAGGTCCTCACGCTGGTCGGCGGTCTCGTCGTGATCTTCGTCATGAATTGGCGGCTCGCGCTCCTGACGCTCGTGGTCGCGCCGCCGATGGGGCTCCTTGGACAGTACCTGGGACGTCGTATCCGGATCATCTCTCGCGCGGCCCAGGACGCCCAGGGCGAGGCTGTCGGCGTGTTGCAGGAGGCCATCGCCGAGGTTCGCACGGTCCAGGCGTTCACCCGCGAGGATTACGAGTCGGAACGGTTCCGCACGAAGCTGCTCGTGACGTTAGGGAAGGTCTTGGAGCGGGCCCGGCTGTCGTCGACCCTCTTCCCGCTCATCGGCTTCCTCGGCGTAGGCGCGTCGATCGTCGTCCTCTGGTACGGCGGCCATCAGGTCATCCGCGGCGAGGCCACCACCGGCCAGCTCGTCGCCTTCCTCTTGTACGCCGGCATGGTCGCGGCGCCGGTCGGCGGCCTCGCGTCCCAGTGGACCCAGGTGCAGGAAGCCTTCGGCGCGGCCGACCGGATCTTCGCGCTACTGGACACCGCGCCGGAGAT
>JALYKF010000156.1 GCA_030774905.1 Chloroflexota bacterium | reverse complement strand
AGCGTGACGCGCGCCGCGGCGGCACCGAGCGGAGCGACCGCCAGGCCGAGCCCGCGCGAGTAGAGGGTCCGCGCCGCCGCGACATCGGGCACCACGATCCGCAGGCCGGCGATCCGGGTGACCGCGTTGGGGTGCGGTACGGGCGCGTCCCACGCGAGCCGTTCCACATCGCTCGTCACCCATTCGACGACAAACGGCGCGATATCCCGCCACCCGGGCCCGTGCGGAAAGAGGAGCCGCCAGCTGAGCACGCGGCCATCGGCGCGCTCGCGCTGCATCGCGATCGGCCCGACGGGCTCGAAGCCCGCGTGGCGCATCGCGGCCGCAAGATCGTCGCTGTCGAGGCCCGCGACGACGAATCCGATCAGCCCGCCGTCGCGCCGGCGGAGGAATTGGAGAAGCTCGCTACCCAACGGCCGGGTCCGCGCACGCGCCTCGTCGTGCACCGCCATGAGCTCGAGGTAGTCCAGCCCGAATCGCACGATCGCGTTGTGCGTTCCTTCACCGGTGTGGCGCCCGCCGGGGCGAACGACGAACCCAAGGCGGCGGTACGCGTCGATGGCGCGGTCGAGGTCCGCGACGCCGATGACCGCGTGATCGAGGCGCGTGATCACTCGTATGACCGTCGCATCGCTATCGTATGATTATCAGGCAATTGAGGTGGAGAGGGTGAGCGTGACCGCCTCGCGCGACCTCGCCACGGTGGATCGTTCGGCGAAGCAGCGCGATCTGCGGCGCGAAAGCAGCGTCCTCTATGACGGCATCGGCCGCAGCCCCGCGCGCTCCTTCCTCTACCCGCTCGGATTCGACCGCGAGGATCTCAAGAAGCCGATCGTCGGCGTGTCGCATGCCTGGTCCGAGACGATGCCCTGCAATTTCAACCACCGCGAGCTCGCTACGAGCGTCAAGGTCGGGGTCCGGGGCGCAGGCGGCACCCCCATGGAGTACTCGACCGTATTCATCGGCGATGGGTTGGTGATGGGCACCGAGGGAATGAAGACCTCGCTCGTCAGCCGGGACCTCATCGCAGACTCGATCGAGCTCGTCAGCCGGGGCCACATGTTCGACGCGCTGGCCTGCATCGTGGCCTGCGACAAGACCGTGCCCGCCGCCGCAATGGCGCTTGCCCGGCTCGATCGCCCGGGGCTGGTGCTGTTCAGCGGCACGATCCTTCCGGGAACGCACCGCGGACGCGACCTCACGGTGGGCGAAGTGTTCGAAGCGGTCGGCGCCGTCGCTGCGGGCAGGATGACGCCCGCGGAGCTTGATGAGATGGAGTCGGTCGCCTGCCCGGGCGCTGGCGCGTGCGGCGGTCAGTTCACCGCGAACACGATGTCCATGGTCATGGAGGTCATCGGGCTCTCGCCGTTCGGGTTCAATGCGATCCCGGCGACGGACCCGCGCAAGGCGGCGGCGGCCGAGCGCGCCGGGGCGTGCGCGATGAGCGTCCTGGAGCAGGACCTGCGGCCGCGCCGGATCCTGACCCGGGCCGCGTTCGAGAACGCGACCGCGGCCGTCGCGGCGAGCGGCGGGTCGACCAATGCCGTGCTCCACCTCCTCGCGTTGGCCCGCGAGGCGCGTGTGCCATTCACTCTCGACGACATCGACCGCATCAGCCGGCGCACTCCGCTGCTCTGCGACATGCTCCCAGGCGGCCGGTACGCCGCGGTCGATCTGTATCGCGCAGGAGGGATCGGGCTGCTCACGAAGCGCCTCATCGAGGGCGGTCACGTCGACGGCTCGGCCCTCACCGTCACCGGCCGCACGCTGGAGGACGAGGTCCAGAACGTGGTCGAGTCACCAGGCCAGGACGTGGTCCTCCCGCTCGATCGCCCACTGCGTGATGAGGGCGGTCTCGTGGTGCTGCGCGGGAACCTCGCGCCGGATGGATGCGTCGTAAAGATCACCGCCCACACGCTCACGTCGCATCGCGGTCCCGCGCGGGTGTTCGACCGCGAAGAGGACGCGTACCGCGCGGTCATCGCCGGCGAGATCAAGCCGGGGGACGTCGTGATCATCCGGTACGAGGGGCCGCGCGGCGGTCCGGGCATGCGCGAGATGCTCACGGTCACCGGGGCGATCCTCGGCGAGGGCCTCGGAAAGACCGTCGCCCTCGTCACCGATGGACGATTCAGTGGCGGGACGAATGGCTTGATGATCGGCCACGTCGCGCCGGAGGCGGCGATGGGTGGACCGTTGGCCGCGCTCCGCGAAGGCGACATCATCTCGATCGACATCGACTCGCGGACCATCGAGGTCGAAGGAATCGACATCGCCGCCCGGATGAAGGGATGGTCCGCGCCGGTGCCGCGCTACACGACCGGGGTCTTCGCTAAGTACGTCGCGCTGGTCGGATCGGCGAGCGACGGGGCCGTGGTCGGCCCTTAGCCGCCTTCCGCACCGGTGCCTTCGCGGTGGACAGGCGCTCCGCGAGCAGCTCCTCCATGCTCCGGCGCACGCGCTTCAGGTGCCGCAGCGCTGCGATCGCAGCCTCGTCCGAGTCGCCGCTCTCGAGCGCCGCAAGGATCTCCCGGTGCTCCGCCTGCGTGGTCTTTCGATTCGTCGAGTAGCGAAGCGGCGCCAGAGAGGGATCGCGGAGCAGCAGGAATATCGCGCTCACGACGAGGACATAGAACGGATTCTTCGTCGCGCGCGCGAGCCCCTGATGGAAGCCGAGATCGAGCTGCATGTAGGTCTCCGCGTTCTCAGGCGCGACGTCCGCCTCGGCCAGGATCCGGTGGAGGTCGTCGAGGTCCGGGGCCGTCCGATGGATGGCCGCCGATCGCGCGATGGCGGTCTCGAGCAATTCGCGCACTTCGAAGAGCTGCGCCGGGCTCGCCTGGCTCATCCGGAGGTGCGTGATGAGCTGCTTGGTGACCGCTTCCCCGAGCGGCGCGGAGACCGTCATCCCCTTGCCCGGACGCACATCGACCAGACCGCGCTGGACCAGGACCTTGGCGGCCTCGCGCACCGCGCTCCGGCCGACGCCGTACTGCTTCATGAGCTCGAACTCGGTCGGCAGCGAGGTACCCGCAGAGAGCTCGTTCGTGAGGATGAAGTGCTGCAGCTTGTCGGCGATCACATCGGAGAGCACGACGCGCTTCAGCTGATCGCCCTGCAATGCGGCCATCGGACCCCTCTCGCGGGAGTGTCAGTGCAGGGTAGTCGCTTGCCGCTCTGGCGCGGCCTGTGGCGGTCGCTGATCATAAGATAATCAGATGAAGACCGCCCTGATCCCCGGGCCGCGCGGCGATCAGTACGCGGAGATCCGCGCGGACATCCTCGGGTTCATGGAGCGGTGTGCCCGCGAGTACGGCGACATCGTCGCGTTCGACGCTGCTGATCGGTCGTGGGTGATGGTCACCGACCCGGACCTCGTGCACGAGATCCTGACCGCGCCCGTTGACCAAGTCGCGGTCGGCCCATCGCTCATCCCGGGCG
>JALYKF010000155.1 GCA_030774905.1 Chloroflexota bacterium | reverse complement strand
GCCGTTCTTGCTCTTGCGAGTCTGCTCGGCGAAGAGGTCGAGGTACCCGCGCACCACGGAGAGCGGCGTGCGCAGGTCGTGCGTGACCACGGCGACGAAATCGGACCGCGCGCGATCGAGCTCGCGGAGCCGCTCCGAAGTACGCCGCTCGAGCGCGTAGAGGGACGCCTTGTCGATGGCGAGCGCCGCCTGGTTCGCGAGCGCGCCGACGAAGGCGACCTCGGTCTCCGCGAAATCCGTCTGCCCCGGCACGTGCAGGGCCACGGCGCCGACGAGACGGTCGCCGGCGATGAGCGGAAGGGCCAGGCCGTCGGGCGCGACGACGGGCCGCGTCTCGGCCAGCGCCGTGCGCGCGGCAGCGAGCGCCGAGCGCGGCAGTGGACCGGAGCTCGCTCGGAGCACGGCTTCCCCGGTGTCGTCGCGCAGCAGGATCCCGCCGGACGCACCCGGGTACACGCGGACCAGGCGGTCGACCACGAGCCCGAGCACCTCGTCGAGCTCGAGGGTCGACGTCAGCACGTTCGACACTTCGAACAGCGCGGAGACCTCGCGGAGCTTGCGCTCGGCGTCCCGCTGCAGGCGGCTCTTCTCGATGATGCCCGCGACCTGGTTGGCGATCGTCTGAAGGAAGTCGATCTCGCCGCGCTCGAACTCGCGCAGCTCGACGGTCTGGACGTTCATGACCCCGATGACCTCGTCGCGGATGACGAGCGGCACGCTGAGCATGGAGGTGAACCGATCGACGTCGACCGACGGCACCACCTTCCACCGTGGCTCGGCGTGGACGTCGCGCACCGTCAGCGGGACGCGCGCATTGGCGACCCACCCGGTGATGCCTTCACCCAGCCGAAGGGTCGCTTTGCCGATGGCTCGCGGGTTCAGTCCATTGCTCGCGACGAGCCGGAGCAGCCCATCACGCCGTTCGACGAGATAGAGGGAGGACACCTCGGCCCGCATCGCATCGGTGGTGCGGTCGATCACGATGCGCAGCATTTCGTCCCAATCGCGGGTCGACGACGCCAGCTGCGCGATCTCACGGAGGAACGACAGCTCGGAGAGTTTCCGCTCGGTATCGGTGTCCGCTGCTGCCGTCATCAGCGAATTCTAGGGACGCATGCGAAATAGACTGCGCATGTGGGTGTGGTCCTTCGCACGGAGCGACTGACGAAGCGATTCGATCGTCTCGTCGCGGTGCAGGACCTCGATCTCGAGGTACGCGAAGGCGAAGTGTTCGGGTTCCTCGGGCCGAACGGCGCGGGCAAGACGACGACACTGCGCCTGCTCTGCGCGCTCATCGCGCCGACGAGCGGCACCGCGGAGGTCGCCGGATTCAGGCTCGGCTCGCAGGACGATCACATCCGCGCGTCGGTCGGCATCCTCACGGAGCAGCCCGGCCTGTACGAGCGTCAGTCCGCGGAGGACAACCTGCTCTTCTTCGCGGCGCTGTTCGGCCTGCGGCCTGCGGTCGCGCGGGCGCAGACCGAGCGCTACCTCCGCCTCATGGGCCTCTGGGAGCGCCGCGCCGAGGCGGTCGCGACATTCTCACGAGGGATGAAGCAAAAGATGGCGATCGCCCGCGCCGCGATCCACGAGCCGCGGATCATCTTTCTCGACGAGCCGACGACGGGCCTGGACCCTGACGCGGCGCGCACGGTGCGGGAGTTCATCGCGAAGATCCGGGGCGAAGGGCGCACGGTGTTCCTCTGCACCCACAACCTCGATGAAGCGGACCGCCTGTGCGATCGCATCGCCTTCTTCCGGCGCAGCGTGATCCGGATCGACACGCCGGCGCATCTTCGCGCCGAGCTGTACGGACACGCGACGGAGTTCCGGATCGTTCCCTCGCCGCGGGCCGACCTTCTGGCGACGGTCCAGACGATCGAAGGGGTGCAGGATGCCCACTTGGAGAACGGATCGATCGTCGTCTCGAGCGGCGACCCGCTCCTGGTGAACCCTTTGATCGTCCGCGCGCTCGTCGGCGCGGGCGCGGAGGTCGCGTACGTCAGCGAGCGCAAGGTGTCGCTCGAGGACGTGTACCTGCGCGTCGTGGAGGGCACGTGAGCGCGCTCGGGACGACCGCCGACTGGCAGACGATCGTGCGCGCGGTCTGCGTGCGCGAGTGGCGGGAATCGCTCGGGAACCGCTTGCTCGTGGGCATGACGGTCTTTCCGCCGCTGGTCATCCTCGCGGCCGGCATCGCCGCGGTGGCCACCGCGGCGCTCGTCCCGCCGAGCGAGAAGGACGTCGCGGCGCTGTACGCCGCCTCGCCGGCGGTGATCGGGCTCGATCCGAAGGAAGCGGTCCAGGGTCTCATCGCTACGTACTTCCTCATCCTGTTCATGCTCATCCCCACGGTCGTCCCGCTGACGATCGCGATCTACTCGGTCATCGGGGAGAAGTCCGCGCGCACGCTCGAGCCTCTGCTCGCGGCGCCGGTCCGCGTCGGGGAGCTCCTGCTCGCGAAGAGCCTCGCCTCCGCGATCCCCGCGGTGATCGTCACGTGGATCGCGTACGGGATCTACCTGGGTTCGGTGAGCCTGCTCGGCAGCGCGGCCGCGGTGCGGGCCGTGACCGCGCCGCGATGGATCCTCGCGATCATCATCATGGTGCCGCTGCTCACGCTGCTCTCCGTGAACCTCGGCATCCTCATCTCGACGCGCGTGAACGACGTTCGTGTCGCGCAGCAGATCGGTGGCCTCGTGGTCGTGCCAGTCGTCGGCATCGGCATCCTGCAGGTGACCGGCCGGGTCGTGCTGAACAACGAATCGTTCCTCGGGACCGCGATCTTCCTGCTGATCTGCGACGCGCTGGTCTTCTTCCTCGCGCGGCTGGCCTTCCAGCGGGAGAACATCCTCAGCCGCTGGCGCTGATCAGGGCCGCGGCGTCGGCGACGCGCGGCCGCGCGGCGTTCCGCTCGGCGATGGTCGTGGTGCCGGCGTCGCGCCGCTCGGCCGGGGGATCGGGCTCGTGCGGGGCGCAGGCTGGGTCGCGATGTCACGATCGTCTGGATACGAGCGGGGACCCGCGATCTCGACGGTGATCGACTGCGTCTCGCTGACGGTCTTACCGCCTTCGCGCAGCTCCATCGTGATCTTGTAGGTACCGCGCACGGCCGGCGCGTTGAGCAGCGAATAGAACGTGCCGCCCCCCGGGCCCGCGGCGGCGCCGAGCGGCGAGGTGCCCGAGGCGACGCTCTTGCTCGTCGTCGGATCGATCGCCTGCCAGAACAGGCTGTAGGTATGCGGCCCGGCACCCGCAGTGGGCAGGTTCGAGTACTGCACGATGAGCATCGAGGCTTCGCTCCGGTGGAGGAGCTGCGGCAGCCGCGCCACTGATGACACGAGGTACTGCACGTGCACGTGAAAGCTGAACGAGCCCGTCGCCGCGCCGGCCGCCGCGAGCGGGTTGCCGTTCGCGTCGGCGAGGCCGACCGTCAACGTGTAGTCGCCCACCGCCGCGGGCGCGGTGAATGCGAGCGTCACGCTCGTGGATGCCGCGGGTGCCAGCGCGGGCAGCGGGATCGGCGTCGGCGACGACGCCGTGAGGGCGCCCGCGGTGTCGCGGATCGCCCACAGCAGCTTCACGCTCGTCGGTCCGGTCGCGCCCCAGCCCTTTGTGCCGGAGTTCGTGATCTGGATGGACTGGGTCTGCAGCGAGCCCGCGTCGTACGCGAGCGCGGCGATCGGCAGGCGGTACCGCGCGGTCGCGGGTGGCTCGAGGACGGCCGAGTACACGAGCGCGCCAAGGCCACCTAAGAAGTGCACGGCCTCCTCTTCGTCCGTGTTCGCGGTCAGCCCGACCACGATCCGCGCCCCCATCCGCGTGTAGATGATCCCGGCGTCGTGCGTCGCGAAGCCAAGGTTGCCGGTCTTGTGCGCGACCCGCGTGCCCTCGGGCAGCTCCGCCGGCAGGCGGTCGTTGATCGTCTGCCGCTCGAGGCGCGCGAGCATCCGATCGGAGGCCGCGGCCGACACGAGCTTCCGCTGCGCGAGGAGCGTGAAGTACTGCCCGATCACGCGCGCGGTCGCGGTGTTGTCATCGTTGTCGTCGCTCGCGACGTGAAAGTCGGCCAGACCGAGCTTCTGGAGCGTCGCGTTGATGTTGTCCGGACCGAGCTGATGCCAGAACGCGAGCGCGGTGCCGTTGTCAGACAGCGTGATCATCGCCTCGAGCGCCTCGTCGATGGTCATCACCGTCCCCGCGTTCTCGTAGGAGCCGTCGTCCGTGATGTCCTCGGGCTGGATCTCGATGGTGTCGGTGTACCTGATGGTGCCGGTGTCGACGAGGGTCTCGACGTGCGCGAGTATCCCGAGCTTGTAGAGCGACGCGGCGATGAAGGGGACGTCCACGTCATGCGTGTACAGCGGCTGAGGGACGAGCGGGTCCGCGATGTAGACGCCAGTGTCGCCGGGGAAGCTCTTCACCAGCCCGTCGACCTGGATGATGAGATCGGCCGTCGAGGCCGTCGCCGGCGCCGCGATCGTCCCTACGAGCACAAGGCCGGCGAGCGCGACGGCGAAGCGGCGCATATCAGCCTGTAACGCCGAACGCGTCCTGATGGTTCACCGGCGCGATGCTGCCACTCTGGCCGCCGTCGCGGTGGTGCCCAGGGCGACCATCTCGCGGTAGCCGGCGGGCGTTTCGTCCTCGAAGCCCAGCAAGTGGAGGGCGCCATGCGCGGCCAGGAACGCGACCTCACGCCCGAGCTGGTGCTTCCTCCGCTTGGCCTGCCGCGCGGCCTGGGCCGGGCTGATGACGATGTCGCCCACGTCGAGCCCGCCGTCCGGATCGCGGCCCAGCTTGCGCACGGCCCGCGCGCCCTTCGCGCGACCCACGGCCTGGCCGAACGAGAGCACGTCGGTCGTGCGGTCCTTCTTGCGGTAGCGGGAGTTCAGCGCACGCATCTGGGCGTCGTCGATGAACGCGATGGTCATCCGGGCGTCCGCGGGTAGGTCGTACGGCTTCACCGCAGCGCGGATCGCGCGACGCACCGGTGCGAGATCGCACGGCGGCGCGCCACGGAAGGTGAGCCTCAGGTGCCGGACGCGCTCGTCGGCGGTGGCGTCGCGGCGGGTAGCCGAGCGATGCGGTCCTCGGGATACGGGATCCGCTCGTGGTACACCCCGGCCAGAAGCTCGCGGAATGCTTCTTTCACGCGCTGCACGTCGCGCAGGGTCAGATCGCAATCGTCGAGCTGCCCGTCGGCCACCTTCTCGGTCACGATGCGCTCGACCATGGCGGCGATCTGATCGGGGGTCTTCTCCTCGAGCGAGCGCACCGCCGCCTCGGTCCCGTCGGCAAGCATCACGATGCCGGCCTCCTTGCTGCGTGGCTTGGGGCCCGGATGGCGGAAGTCGGCTTCGTCGACGACCATCCCGCGCGACAGCGCGAGCGTGTGGAAGTACCGGATAAGGCTGGTTCCGTGATGCCCCGGGATGATCTCGCGGATCTGTTGCGGCAGCCGGTAGCGGTCCGCGAGCGCGAGGCCGTCCCGAACGTGCGCCGACACGATGCTGGCGGAGACGGCGGGATCGAGCTCGTCGTGCGGATTCGTTCCGGTCTGGTTCTCGATGAACGCGAGCGGGTTCCGCATCTTCCCGACGTCGTGGTAGTACGCGCCGACTCGCGCGACGAGCGGATCGGCGCCGATGACCTCGGCAGCGCGCTCCGCGAGGTTCGCGACGAGCAGCGAGTGGTGGTACGTACCGGGCGTGCGCAGCAGGAGCTGCCGCAGCAGGGGATGGTTCGGATCCGCGAGCTCGCGCAGCTCGAACACGGTCGTAATACGGAAGAGGTGGCCGAGCATGACGATCCCACCGAACGCGAGCACGGCCGAGGCGACGCCGCTGATGAGCGCCGCCGCGGCGAGCTGGAGCGCACCGAGTGTGTCGGCCGAGCGCCCCACGAGCAAGAACGTCCCGATGACGCCGAGGTCCCCAAGGGCCACGTACAGGGCCGCCGCGACGAACTCGCGGGCGGTGGTCGCGCGCCGCACCGCAGCCATGCCGAGCAGCGCCGGCACGAGCACGTACGCGATCAGCTCGACCTGCCCGGACATGATCCCCACATGCAGCGCGCCGGCGATCTGCGTCGCGAGCGCGGTGCGTCCACCCACGAGGATCGTCAGCATCATCGCGACGGCGGCGAACGGCACGAAGTACACCGCGACCGTGTGACCGGGGATGAGCGCGCGTCCGGCGGCCGTGATCGCAAGGAGCGACAGGCCAACGACCATGAGCTTGCGATCGTCGCTCCACGCCTCCTCCGCGTACCGCTCGACGAAGAGCGCGAGCACCCCCGCGATGAGGAGGGCCCAGCTCAGGAGGCCGACCGCGCTCTTCCAGTCGATGCCGGGATTCACGAGGCCGAGTGCCCGGAGCTTCTCGAGGTCGAGCTCGCTCACGACCTGACCGTCGCGGACGACGACCTCGCCCGCGGTCACCTGGACCTGCACCGGCGCGACGTTGTTCCGCGCCGCCTGCTGCGCAGCTGCCGTCGCGTTCGCGTCGAACGCGAGGTTCGACTGGAGGCTCTGTTTCAGCAGCTCGGATCCGACGCGCTTCTGCCGGTCGGTCCACACCTGAGGGAGGGCCTTCGGGACGAGATCGGCGCGCGCCGTGTCGAGCTGCTCGGGCCGGATTCCCTGCCCGTACAGCGTCTTCAACGCAGGGTCGAGCTCCTTGTTCAGCTGATCGAACTCGGCGGCGGTCATGTCCAGCGCGTCCGTCGCGAGCGGCGCGCTGAGCGGGACCTCCGAGAGCTTGGTGAGCGCGGCGATCCGCTGGTCACGCGGCTGCGTCGCGTCGGCACGCACCCGCGTGACGGCGGTCAGCGCCGCCTGCAGGTGGGACGCAGCCGTCACTGCGACGGCCGGATCGACGATGTACACGCGCTGCACCGCGGCCGCGGCTTTGTCCCGCTCGGCCTGGGTGAGCGCCTCTGACGAGAAGGCGGTCGAGTGCGGGGCCCGGACCTCGCGGTCGGCGACGACCCCGGCCGTTCCATACGACACGACCGCGGGCGGCGAGAAGAGGAGCGCGACGGCGCTGATGAGGCCGGTCGCGACGACGAACGCGGCGATACGGACCCGCGGGTCGCGCTGCACGAGCGCGCGCATCTCCGCGATCGAACGGCTGCGAGGCGCGAACCGGATCATTCCGACGACCTCTCGAAGCGATCGTACGCGCGCACGATCCGCGCGACGAGCTCGTGGCGGACGACGTCCTTGTCGTCGAAGTCGACGAACGAGACGCCTTCGACGTCGCGCAGGGCCTCGCGCGCGACGACCATGCCGGACTTCTGTCCTTCGATCAGGTCGACCTGCGTGATATCGCCCGTGACCACGGCCTGCGAGCCGTAGCCGAGCCGGGTCAGGAACATCTTCATCTGCGCCGGCGTGGTGTTCTGCGCCTCGTCGAGGATGATGAACGCCTCGTTCAAGGTGTTGTGCGTGACGAGGAAGTCCTCGGTCACGTACAACGAATCCGCGGCGGCCACGCTGATGCAGACCGTCTCGTGCTCACCCTCCGCCTCGATCTTGTCAATGAACCGCATCGGACGCCCGCCGCCTAGCGCCTCGTACGTCTCGCGCTTCCGGGTCAACCTGAACGGCTGTACGGCTGACGGGAGACGGATCTCGAGTACATACGCGTCAGAGCGATAGCCGACGTCCCGCCCGTCCGCACATCCGGGCCGGCGACCGAAAGCGATGCGCTTCCGCGAATAGGCAACTCCGCCGAGCGACCTGACGAGGAAGACCACGTCGTCCCTTAACTGCTCGGAGGTGGTGACGTACTGGATCCGGGAAGCCCTGTCCGGTTCAGTCACCGGTCCGCCATCAGTGTCGAGAAGCCCCTGAAGGACCGCCAGCCGGATCTCGGAGTCGTTGAACAGATATGGGGCCGGGACGAACTTCGTGTTCGAGTGCGTACCGCTGACGCCGCCGCGACCCCCGCCCGTCCGTCGAAGGACGTAGTCGTAACTGCCCTTGCGAGTGACAGTGATCCCCGGGATGGCAGATTCGAGCGCGACCGCGAGCTCAGGGTCGGCGGTGGAAAAGGAGGGGGTCGTGCTCAACGTGATACAGCCGTCTCCCAGGAGGAGACCGAGCGCATATCCGTCCATCGGAATGTCGCGGCCATCGAACTCGACCGGGCGAGACACAAGTGGAAGCTCGTAGCGGCGGTTGTGCGCTGCACGCAGCCGGCCGATCATGTCCTGCGTTTGCAGGACACGGCGCGGCTTGCCGCGCCTGCGATCCTCCGGCGTCGTCACCGCCCAGAGATGCTCACCGCACACAAGCGTCGACGCTCCGTCCTGAGCGGAAACGCGATACACCGGCCTCCGACCGCGTGGATGGACGCCTGTGACGGCGGTCGCGCGACCATCGGACCCGATCACGAGATCCCCGACTCGAAGGCTTCCGATCGCGCGGAAGCCTGAAGGCGTCAGCACACTGGTCCTTATCGGCTGCGCCCTTCCGCGCATGTACGCGAGCGGCGCGACCTCGATCTCGCCGCGCTCCTGCGCACGGCCCATGCGCTCGGCGGGCATGAGCTCGTACAGCGCGTCGTACAGGGGACGGAGGTACGGATCGATCTTCTCCTGGAGGTCGCCCGGGAGGAAGCCGAGGTTCTCGCCGGCCTCGACGGCCGGCCGCGTGAGAATGAGCCGCGTGACTTTGCGCTCACGCAACGCGTTCACGCCCATGGCAACTGCGATATAGGACTTTCCCGTGCCCGCGACTCCTGTCGCGAACACGAGATCGAAGGCGCGTATCGCCTCGACGTACCGGCGTTGATTGTCGGACTGCGGCGCGATCCGCTTGCCGGTCACCGTCGTCGCTATGTGCTCGCGGATCTGCTGCGGCGTCGCGACCGGCGACTCCTTCGCGTCGCCGATGAGCCGCTCGAACGCCGGCTTGCGGAGGTTGTCGTCGCGGCCCGAGAGGCTGCGCATCGCTCCGACGAGATCGCCGACGCGCGCGACGGACGACGGATCGCCGCTGATGCGCAGCTCCGCGCCACGGGCGACGATCTTCACGCCGAACTCGCGTTCGATGCGGTCGATGTTCGTCTCGTTCTGGCCAGCGACGAACATCATCTCTTCGGGATCGGGGATGAGGATCGTGATCTGCTGCGCCTGCGCCATTACACCTTCGGCTTGAGCAGCTCGCTCACGACGCGTGAGACCATGCCGCCGTCGGCCTGCCCTTTGAGCTCGGGCATGAGCTTCTGCATGACCTTGCCCTGCTCCTTGGGTCCGACAGCACCGGTCTCGGCGATCGCCTTCGCGGCCGCCGCACGGACGGTCGCTTCGTCGAGCTGCTTGGGGAGGTACGACTCGAGGATCTCGAGCTCCGTTGTCTCCTTCGCCGCGAGCTCGGCGCGCGCGCCCTTCGTGAATGCCTCGATCGATTCGCGACGCATCTTCGTCTGCTTGCGGAGGACCGCCTCGATCGCGGGGTCGTCGAGGTCTCCGTGCTTCGCCACCTCCTCGTTATGGATGGCGGCGAGCACGAAGCGAACGGTGTCTCGGCGCGCGTTGTCCTGGGCCTTCATGGCAGCGCGAAGGTCCTGCTCGAGCCGGGCTTTCACTTCACGATCGCGGCCGAGCCGCTAGCGCTTGCGACGCTTGGCTTCTTTGCGCTTGCGCCTGGCGGCCGGGCGCTCGTAGTACTCGCGCCGGCGGGCCTCGGCGAGGATCCCAGCCTGTTGGATCTTCTTGTTGAAACGGCGCAGAGCAGCCTCGAAGGACTCCCCTTCGCCGATGATCACTTCGGACATGCGATTTTTAGGGTCACCCCGCCTTCGGTCATACAAGACGATGCCGGCGTACCCCGAAGGGCCGCCGACTTCCTGAATGATACGTGGTCCTGGCGGTGCCTGCCGGTCCAGGTGTGCACTTCTTTACAGCCCGCAGAATGACGGCTGTGACCCTCGTCGCCCTCGTCCTTACGTATCTGGGCGGATCGGTGTCCTTCCCGTTCTGGGTCGCCCGGCTGCGGGGCGTCGACCTCCGGACAGTCGGCTCCCGGAAGCTGGGCGGCAGCAATCTCTGGAAGAGCGTCGGGCCGGGAGAGGCGGTGGTCGGTGGCCTGCTCGATGCGGCGAAGGGCTTCGCCGCCGTGCTCATCGCCCGCGCGCTCGGCCTCCCGCTCGAGGTGCAGCTCGGGTGCGGCGTCGCAGCGGTCGCCGGCCAGATGTGGCCCGTGTTCCACCGCTTCGATGGTGGACGCGCGAACTCCGCCGGCTGGGGCTTCGCGCTCGCGATCGATCCGGTTGCCTTCGCGATCATGATGCTGCCGGTCCTCGCGGCGATCGCGATGCGCCTCGCCGTCCGGCCGCGGCCGAGCAGGGTCCTGCCGCTCGCGGCGCTCCTGTCCTTTGCGGTATTTCCGGCGGTCATCTGGGAGCAGGACGGCGTAACCCCCGCGGTGGTCGCCGGTCTCGCGGTGCTCGCGCTCATCGTCGTGCGACGGATCACTGCGGGACTCGGTGAGGATCTGGCAACGGGCGCGCCACCCGCACAGGTGCTCGCCAATCGCGCGCTATTCGATCGCAGTGAGCTGCAGCAGCGGGGCGTGGTCGGGATCTAGCGCGGGTCGCGCGCGGCGACGAGCACGGCGACCGCCGCGATGGCCGCCGTCTCGGCACGCAGGATCCGGCGGCCGAGCGACGCGATCGTCGAGTCATGCGCGCGAGCGGTCTCGATCTCATCGCGCGAGAAGCCGCCTTCAGGCCCGATGACGAGGGACACGTCGCCCGTCCGCGCGGCATCGAGCAGGTGCGGACCAGTGGCCTCTTCCCAGCACACCACGACGCTGCCGTCGAGCCGAACGAAGAGCGCGCCCCACGGAACGAGCTCGTCGACGCGCGGGATGGCGCCCCGGTGGGCGGTCTCGGCGGCCTCGCGCGCGATCTTCTGCCAGCGCTGCTGCTTCGCGTCGGAGAGCTCGCGCACAACTGATCGCGCGGACGCGAAGGGCACGAACCGGGACACGCCGAGCTGGCTCGCGCTCTCGATGATCTCCTCGGTCCGGTCTCCCTTGAGCACGGGCACGCCGAGGGTCAGGCGGAACGGCAGCTCGGTGGCGACGGGCCGGCGCGCGACGACCTTGCCCGTGACCTGCGCGGGTGCGACCGCCTGCAGCTCGACCTCGTGCTCGATGAGATCGCAGACGAGGATCACGTGCTCGCCCGGCTGCAGCCGCAGCACGGTGGCGACCTGCCGGGCCTGGTCGCCGGCGAGGAACGCGCGCTCGGCCGGGGCGGTCTCGACGAAGAACCGGTGCATCCGCTTGTTCTAACGGCTCAGCTCGAGCGACACCCAATCGCCGTCCTGGTCGCGCGCGACGACGCGTAGTCCCTGCGCCTCGAACGCCGTGCGGGTCTCGTCCTCCTCCGTCGCGATGATCCCGGCGACAAGCACCGTGCCGCCCGGCGCGAGATGGGCCACGAGATCAGGTGCGATCTTCTGGAGGACCGCCGCGACAATGTTCGCGAGCACGACATCGAACAGGCCGTCGAGGTCAGCGGCGCTTCCCGTGGCGAACGCGATCCCGACGCCGTTGCGGGCCGCGTTCTCGCGAGCCTCCTTCAGCGCGACCTCGTCGATATCCACGGCGACGACCTCGCGGGCGGCGCGCTTAGCGCAGGCGATGGCGAGGATGGCCGAGCCCGTGCCCACGTCGGCGACGCGCTTGCCGGCGACGTCGATGCGCGAGAGCGCCCGCAAGCACGCTTGCGTCGTCGGATGCAGGCCGGTACCGAACGCCATGCCCGGATCGAGGGACAGGACGATCGCGCTTCCCGGATCCGCATCCGACCACGTGGGGCGCACCAGGAAGGCGCCGACCGCGATGGGCCGGAACGACGCTTTCCACGTCTCGAGCCAGGCCTCTTCCTGGATCTCCTTCACGCCCAGCTCCCCGATGGGGCCGAGCCCGAACGCTTGCAGATGCCCGAGCGCGTCGCGGACGCGCCGGACGCGGATGCGCGCGGTGCGGTCGTGCACGAGGTACGCCTTCACGACGTGCACGCCGTCTGGTTCGAGCGGCTCCTCGACGGCCACGCCGTTGTAGCCGACGCGCGCGAGGATCTCGCTCACTGCCTCCACTGCCTCTGCGTGCGCGGGGACCGCGATCTCGAGCCAGCGGATGGGCTCGGTGTATGCGCCTGCGGCGGACGCGGCCGCAGGCCGCGGTGATGAGGCGGACGCGGCCGCAGGCCGCGGTGATGAACTAGATGAGGGCGTCTTTGATCCGGTCGAACACGCCACGGTCGTCATCGGACTCCTCCGGCGCGCCGGATGCGGCGTGCAGCTTCTGATACAGCGCCTTCTGGTCCTTCGTGAGGGTCCGCGGGATCACCACATCGAGATACACGAGCTGGTCGCCACGGCCCGAAGAGCCGAGGTGCGGGACGCCCTTCCCCTTGAGGCGGACGGCCTGGCCGTGCTGCGAGCCCGGTGGGACGCGAACGCCCGCGCGCGCGCCGTCGATCGTCGGGACCTCGAGCTCGTCGCCCAGCGCGGCCTGGGCGGGCGAGATGCGGAGGACATGCACGAGATCGTCGCCTTCGCGCTTGAAGCGCGCGTGCTCCTTGAGCCGGATGAGCACGTACAGATCGCCGGATGGCCCGCCGCGCATGCCGGCCTCGCCCTCGCCGGCCACGCGAAGCTGCTGCCCGTCATCGATGCCCGCTGGGATCGTGAGCGTGATGTCGCGGTCCCTGCGCTCCCGCCCTTCACCACGGCAGCGGGTGCAGACCTTGTCCACGGTCTTCCCCGCCCCGCCGCACCGTGGGCACGTCGATACGTTCACGAACCGGCCGAACACCGACTGCTGGACCTGGCGCACTTCGCCGCGGCCGTTGCACTGCTCGCAGGTGGTGACGGTCGAGCCGGGCTCGGCGCCATCGCCACTGCAACGCGCGCACGTCTCGAGGCGCGGCACCTTGATGCCGCGATCGCCTCCGCGCACCGCGTCGATAAGCTCGATCTCGAGCTGCATGCGCAGGTCAGCCCCGCGCATGGGCCCGCGCTCGCGGCGGCGCGTCTCACCACCAAAGAACGTGTTGAACAGGTCGTCGATGCCAAAGCCGACCGCGCCGTCGGTGCTGCCGAACATGTCGTACCGCTGGCGGCGTTGCGGATCGGTGAGGATCTCGTACGCCTCGGTGACCTCGCGGAAGCGCGCCGGAGCCGCGTCCGACTTGTTGTAGTCGGGGTGGTACTGGCGCGCGAGCTTCCGGTACGCGCTGCGGATCTCGTCTTCCGACGATTCGCGCGTGATGCCGAGGACCGCGTAGTAGTCGGTGCGTGCCGCCATGACTAGATTATCGGGGCTGATGGAGGATCTCGGCCGGATCGTCG
>JALYKF010000154.1 GCA_030774905.1 Chloroflexota bacterium | reverse complement strand
CCGCGTGCGCTCACGCCGCGACCTCCGGCGCCGCGGCCGTCGCGCGGCGGGTGCGCGTGAGCCGCCCGACGATGCGGCGGGTGAGCCCGTCCATCGCGGCGTATCCGGCGCCGATCCCCGTGGGCGGGTTGCCGGCCGGGAGCAGCAGGCCCGGCAGGACCGGCGCCCACCGCCAGATGCCCCAGCCGGTGCCGTAGAGCTCGAGGGCCATCGTCAGCACGAAGCTCACCGAATACAGGAGCGGGTAGCGGCCGCGGACGATGAATCGGATGAACACGGCCCACGTGACGAACCCGAGCAGATCGGGCAGCGGGGGACGGATCAGGCCCCAGACCATGTACGCGGTCGCCGCCGCGCTGGTGCCGATCACGATGCGGCGCGAGTGCCGCTGTATGACCGGAAGGGAGGCGGCGCACAGCGCGGTCAGGTAGAAGAGGCCGTGCCCGGCGGGCACGAAGAGCGGAAGGTTCCCGAGCCGGTAGCGGTACGCGCCCCAGATGATCGAGCCGACGATCTCGAGCACCGTCGCGACGCATACGAGCGTGATCACCTGCACGCGCACCGTGGCTGATTGGAACGCGAGTGCGATCACCAGGAACAGCCAAGCCGTCACCGAGAGCAGCAGCTGTTGGTCGGGACTGCTCACGCTGTCGAGGGGCAGCGCGATGAGCCAGTACGCCGTGAACGCGACGACGAGCCCGACGGAGCCGCGCGTGGTCACTCGACGGTGATCGTCTTGATCTTGTCGCCGATCTTCACGTTATCCGCGACATCCTGGCCGCTGATCACCTGGCCGAAGTTCGTGTACGCCCCATTCAGATTCAGGCAGTTGCCGATACAGACAAAGAACTGGGAATCATTCGAGATAGTGATGTCGTTGCCGCGGGCGATGCCCACCGCGCCTTTGATGAACGGCAGATCGCTCAGCTCCGTGCACTGGTTCCCACCGCCGGTGCCGTCACCCTTCGGATCGCCCCCCTGGACCACGAAGCCGGCGACGACACGATGGAATGTGAGGCCGTCGTAGAACCCGGACTTCGCCTTGAGCGCGAAGATCGAGACTGTCTTCGGCGCCTTGTCCGGTCGCAGCTGGATGACGATCGTTCCGCCCTTGTCGAGCGTGATCGTCGCTTTTGTCGACGCCTGGTTCGGGGCGCCCGGACAGAGGGGTGTCGACGTAGCCGTTCGCGTCACCGGTGGCGTCGTTCGGAGCGGGGTCGGGGTGGCCGGGGCCGCGGTGCTTCCGCACGCCGTGGCGATCACGACGATGGCCGCGAAGGCGGCGGCGAGCCTCACGCGATCGTGACCTTCTTGATCTTGTCCCCGACCCGGATCCCGTTCACGACGTCCTGACCGGTCGTGACCTGGCCGAAGTTCGTGTACTGGTTGTTGAGCCAGGACGCGTCGGACTTACACACAAAGAACTGGGCATCGTTGTTGACCGTGATGTCCGGCCCGCGGGCGATGCCGGCGGAGCCCTTCGAGAACGGGAGATCGTTCAGCTCGCTCGGCATCTTGCCGCCCCCGCGTCCGGTGCCGTCCGGGTCCCCGCCCTGGACGACCCAGTCCTCGACGCGGTGGAAGGTCTTGCCGTCATAGAAGCCGGACTTCGCCTTGCTGACGAAATTGGCGACGGTCTTCGCGGCCTTGTCCGGCCGGAGCGCGATGGTGAAGCTTCCGCCGCGCTCGAGCTCGACGGTGGCGTCCTGCTGATCGCTCGTGGTGCACCTCCGATGCGATGTGTATTTCGACCATACTTGATGCCCCGATGCCCACGTACCAAGCACCCCGCGGAATGCGGGATCTGCTCCCCGAGGAGGCGGCCGGCTTTGACCGGCTGTTCGCCGTCGTGATGGCTCGCGCGCTGCGCTACGGCTACCCGCGGATCGTCACTCCGGTCGTCGAGGACCGCGAGGTGTTCCTGCGGACCTCCGGCCAGTCCAGCGATACCGCGGGGAAAGAGATGTACGACGTCTCGCTGCACGGGCAGGGCGGGCTCGGCCTGCGACCCGAGGGCACCGCGCCGGTCGCGCGCGCGTATCTCGAGCACGGCCTGCATCGCGCGCCGCAGCCGGTGCGGTTCTCGTACTGGGACCCGATGTTCCGGGGTCAGCGTCCGCAGAAGCTCCGCTACCGCCAGTTCTGGCAGTGGGGCCTCGAGTGCTTCGGCGCGCCCGAGCCTTCCGCCGACGTGGAGATCATCGAGTTCACGGCCGGGCTCTTGGCCGAGGTCGGCCTCACCGATTACGTCCTGAAGGTGAACACCATCGGCGGCACGGAGTCGCGTGAGAACGTGAAGAACGCGCTGACCACCTACTTCACGAAGTATCGCGACGAGCTCGACGACGATTCGAAGGAGCGCCTCGCGACGAGCGTCCTGCGGATCGTCGATTCGAAGGTCCCGCGAACCCGCGAGATCGCCGCCGGCGCGCCGAAGATCGCGGAGCTCATCTCGGATGAGGATCGCGCGCACTTCGCGGGGGTCACCGAGGGTCTCGAGCGACTCGGGATCCGCTTCGAGGTCGACGAGCACAAGGTGCGGGGGCTCGACTACTACACCCGGACCGTGTTCGAGTGCGTCCTCACCGAGCCGGAGTACACCCAGGCTGGCGAGATCTCGGTCGCCGCCGGCGGGCGGTATGACGGTCTCGTGCGCACGATGGGCGGTCCGGACGTGCCGGGCGTCGGTGTCGCGGGTGGGGTCGACGTGCTGTACTCCGCGCTGAAGCAACAGGGTGTGAAGATCGATGAGTCGGTGAACGCCGACGTGTACATCCTGTCAGGCGACCCCAACGACGGCGCTGACCGCACGCAGCTCGCGACGCCACTGCGCGAGGCCGGGTTCCGTGTCGCGATCGACCACTCGACGCGATCGCTGGACAAGCAGCTCGAGAGCGCCGTGAAGCACGGTGCGAAGGTCGCGGTCATCCGGGGCACCGAGGAGTCGCGCGGCGGGAAGGTCATCGTGCGCGACCTCGTCGCCAAGGAGCAGCGCGTCACGCGGCTCGCGGCCGTCGTCGTCGAGGTCGGCCGCCATGTCCCCAAGCGGCCGAAGCCGCGACTCATCGACGAGCCTGGCGC
>JALYKF010000153.1 GCA_030774905.1 Chloroflexota bacterium | reverse complement strand
GGTCGGCACCGGTCCGAGCAGCGCGTGCGTCCGCAGATCGACCGCCTGCATGAAGTCCCCGAACCCTGGGTATTGGTGCAAGTAGAGGAGCTGACCGTCCGGAGTGAAGATCGGTGCCAACCAGAATGGGTTCTTCATCTCCGCGCGGACCGTGCTCGCCGTCAGGGTCGGAAGATCGATGAATTCCACCAAGCCGTCGACGTGGCAGAAGAACGTGAGGGTCTGTCCGCCGCCCACGACCCTCGCCAGCAGACCCGGTCCGCCGCAGCCCGGCAACGTCTTGCCCCCCTGACCGTCGACCGCCGTCGCGATCTGCACCAAACCGGTCGGTGTGACATCGAATGCCGTGACCCGCAGCGGGCCGGCCCAATTCACGATCGTGTAGAGCCGCTTCGAGTCGGGTGCGAATACCAGCGTCGACCAGATCAGCCCGATCGTGACGCCTGGGGCGACGGTGAGGCCGGGCGTCTGCGGGTTCGGATCGTGCGCGAGCGGTGTCGTTTGGGTCGATCCGGTGCGCAGGTCGATGACCTGCACGTACGCCGACGACCCGATCAGCGCGAACCACCGCCCGTCCGGACTGAACGCGGCGTCGACGATCCCGTCGCGTGACTCGCGGGCGTAGGTCCGCACGACCGTTCCATCGGCCGCCGAGTACGCCGTGATCACGGTCTCGCCGACCGTGAGGAGCGTCGCTCCGTCGGCGGATCGGAATGTGCGGTAGACGAAGGGGTCGACAGCGCCGTCGATGCGGCCGACGATCTTTCCAGTCGGATCGACGCCGAGGAGCACTGCATGCCGATCCGTGCCCGCGGTGTTGAGCTCCGATGTGCTGACCCACGCGACCTGCGCGGCGGCGCTGGTCCGCGTGATCGGCTGCGGGATCGGCTGCGGCAGCGTCACCTTCTGCGTCGCCGTGGCGCTCGGCGCGGCGACGCCGGACGTTGGCGATGCCTGCTGCTGTCTGAACGTGGAGAGCTCGCGGCCGGCGTAGAGCGCAGCGACCGCCACGAGCACCGTGACCAGGGTCACGGCCACGGAGCGACGCGCCGACCGCGACGGCACGCGTCGAAGCGTCTCGAACGGCGGCACGAGCACCGGCCGCGGCGCTCCAAGAAGCTGATGCATGCGCTCGTCGTCGCGCTGCTCGTCGGTCATCGCTCGCCTCCCTGCCGGTCATACGCCGCGAGGAATGCGCGCCGGCCGCGTGCGATCCGCGACTTCACGGTCTCCTCGCTCCGGCCGACGAGCTCCGCGATCTCCGCGCGAGAGAATCCGTGCGCGTAGTGAAGGACCAGAGCGGTCGCCTGGTCGGGTGCGATCGACCGCATGGCCTCGCGCAGCGCGAGCGACTCGACCCCCGGCACGCCTTCGGTCGAACGCTCGGTCCCGACGAACGGCAGGAACGCGATCAGCCGCGCCCGACGCAGCCACTTGATCGCCAGCCGGGTGCCGATCCGGAACAGCCACGCCCGGGCCTTGGCCGGCTCGCGCAGGGCGGCCTCGTCGCGCATGCCGGCGATGAACGTCTCCTGCATCAGGTCGTTCGCGGCCTCCCGATCGGCGGTCACCTTCCAGAGGTAGCCGGCCAGCTCCGCAGCGTGCGCGTCGTATAGCTCCCGCCATGGCAGGCGGGTCGAGCGCTCGACCCCGCTGGCGGCATCTCCTCGCACGTCTCTACGCATCTATGGGCCGCGGCTCGGCTGAACGGGTGCATGGCGCATTTCCTGCTCCTGCCACCGCCGATGCTAGAGTCGCGGCCCGTGTACGAACGCCCCGGTTACAGCACGCTCATCGGACGGATCCGCAACAACGTGCGGACATATATCCGCAAGCAGATCGAGCTGCCGAAGCAGGAGATCGCCGAGATCGTCAAGGCGAACCTGGTCGCGGCGAAGTGGTTCGGGATCGCGCTGGCGTTCGTGTTCCTCACCCTCATCGCCTTCGCGGTGTTCGTGATCGCCCTCGTTGCCATCTGGCTCCCGCTATGGGCGTCCGCGCTGATCGCCCTAGTGGTATTCGGGGCGATCGCGGGCCTGGTCGGCTACGGCGGCTACAAGCGCCTCGTCCTCCACGGGCCGACGCGCTCCATCCAGTCGATAAAGGAGACGGTGCGATGGGCGAAAGCCCGAGTGCTCGGACGGAACGCGAGCTAGCTGACCTTCGTCGCGAGATCGACGACGATGTCGACGCGCTCGTCGAGCGCGCGAAGTCGGACGCGGATCCCCGGAATCTGTTCCGCCGGCAGCCCGTGGCCGCCGTTGGCACGCTCGGGTCGTTCGCCGCGCTCGCCGGCGTGGCCGTCGCCAAGAGGGTGCGCGACGCGCGCCGGAAGACCCCCGACACCGAGATCGAGCGGATCGCGGAACGGCTGGGCGGTCGCATCGATCGCCTGAAGGGTCGCGCGCGCAAGCGCTTCCGCGACCAGCTCCGCACGGAGATCACCGCGGTCCAGGACGAGAAGCGCGGACTCAAGGAGGCGCTGTGGGGAGCGGGCATGGGCGCGCTCACCGCCGGCGCCACCACGTTCGCCCAGCGGTTCGCGGGCCGGCTCGCGGCTGACGACGCCAAGGACGGTCGCCCGCGCAGCTAGGTGGCCGACCTCGCGGAGTTCCTGGCGCGCCTGACGCCCGCAGCATCCGAAGACTGGCACTGGCCGACGATCGGTCAGGACTTCCACGTCATTGGGTATCTCACGACCGACGATCCGCCCCTTGACCTCGTGGTCTCGGTGCGCGCCGTCGCACGGCGCGGCGACGACGTCTTCGTATTCGAGTCCGCGGGCGTGACCCATGCCATTCCCGGCGGGCGGCGCGAACCAGGAGAGTCACCTGACGATGCGCTCGCGCGTGAGATCAGGGAAGAAACCGGCTGCGCGATCGTGGGCCAGCCCCGGCGCCTCGGTCTCCTGCATCTCCACAACCTGTCGCCGCTGCGGCACGATGCGAGATACAAGTACCCCTACCCCGACACGCTGCAGTGGGTGTTCGTGGCAGACGTGGCCGGGGACGCGGCGCCGTCGGACGACCCGTTCGTGGACAACGGCCGTTTCGTTCCGGCCAGTGCGGCTCGAGGCATGCTCACCTCTGCCGCGGAACGCGTGTTCCTGGAGGCGGCGCTGGACTAGCCGATGAGCAGAAAGCCTGCGAACATCACGGCAAGGCCGACGAGGTTCGCGAGCTCGAGCACGCCGGACGCGCCGGTGAACGTCACCGTCCCGCCGGCCGCGACGATCACCACCCCCACGGCGATCACGACGTTCGCGATGGCCCGCCGGCCGTTGTGACGCCTGCGCAGGAAGATCCACGCTGACCACAGCGCACCGCCGACCAGGACGATGCTTCCAAGGCCGCTTCCGACGCCGGCGAGGATCCGGGCGAGCGAGCCGTTCGGGAAGCCGCGGCCGCTGTCGGCCGCCGCGGTGACGTCCACGGGCGCCGCGACCACCGCATACGCGGCGACGAGGGACAGCAGGGCGACCGCGGCAAGTGCGACGTCGGCCCACCGGCGCGGCGCTAAGAGATACAGCGTGCCGAGCGCGAGCCAGGCGACGTTCAGGATCGCGCCGAAGAGATAGAAGAGGCGATACTCGGTCTCCGTCGTTCCGCCGCTGCGCGCGAGGTAGCCGGCGAACGCCGCGACCGCGAACATCGCGAAGCCCGTCGCCCACATGAGCTGGTAGGTCTTCCGGTGGCCCGCGTACTGCCGAACGACGACCACGGCGAAGGCAGCGGCCACGAGGGC
>JALYKF010000152.1 GCA_030774905.1 Chloroflexota bacterium | reverse complement strand
GTCTAGCGGCGTGCGCGCGGTGTGGGACGCGGTCGTGGGACTGCTGGTGGAGGACGGCTCGCTCGCCGTGGGCATCGTCGTCGCACTCGCCGCGACGTGGCTCGCTTCAGCCTTCCTGCCCGGCGTGCGCGATCTCTGCGGGTGGCTGCTGCTCGCGCTGCTCGTCGCGCTGCTGGTCGTCAATCTCCGCGCCGCCGGAGGACGGGCCCGCCGCGAGACGACCGCCGGCCGCTAGACCTGCGGCCCGTCCCGTCCGCGCAGCTGCGGGACGGCGGCGACGATCCCCGCGAGTCCCGCGAGCACCACGAGGGCTGATCCGGCGACCGCGAGCGGCGGCGCCAGCACGGTGGCGAGCACGCCGAGCAGCGGGCCGTTGATCACCCGGAAGCCCTGCGTGCCGAAGCTGTACGCGCCCATGACGCGCCCGCGGATCCGGTCCGGGGCGGCGAGCTGGAGCGCCGTGTTGTTGAACGATTGGGTGAGGACGGTCGCCGCACCGATCCCGACCATGAGGACCAGCGACAGGACGTAGCTCGACGACAGCGCGAACACGAGGATCGCGACGACCTCGAGCGCCGCCGCCGCGACGATGATCCGAGCCGGGTCCCCGGGCCGGCGGGCGTACGCCATCCACAACGCGGCCGACAGGGCGCCGACGCCGCTCGCGACGAGCAGGAAGGAATAGCCGAGCGTCCCCGCGTGGAGATAGTCCGTCGCGAAGACCACGAGGAGCGAGTTGAACGTGTGGCCGAGGAAAATGACCGGCAGCATCTCAACGCCGATCAGGCCGCCGATGCGCGGCTTGGAGCGGACGAACGCGACGCCTTCGCGGAGCGCGTCGAGCACGGCTTGCGGAGCGATCTCCGCCTTCGGCGCGAGCCGGATGAAGAACGCCAAGAAGACGAGGAGCGGCACGAACGTCAGGCCATTCACGAAGAGGCCCCACCCCGGACCGAACTGCAGGTAGATGAAGCCCGCGACGGCCGGCCCGATAATCTGCGACAGCTGCCTCGCGGTCGAGTTGAGGCTCACCGCGGACAGCAGGCGCTCGCGACCGACGATGGAATGGATGAGGGTCTGTTGCGCCGGACCGCCGATGGCGCCCGCGAAGCCATGCACGAGGAGCAGGCCGAAGATCCACCACACCGTCACGACGCCAAGGAGCGTCGCGGCCGCGACCCCGAACGCGGCGGTCATGAGGAGGAGCTGGGCGGCGATCTGGACCTTGCGGTTGTCGTAGCGGTCGGCGAGGGCGCCGCCGTAGAGCGAGAACAGCGTGAACGGAACCCAGTGGGCGAACACCATCATGCCGAGCCAGAACGGCGCCGCGGCGATGCCGACGAGCTGGACGACGAGGAGACCGCGGATCACGTTCTCCATCCCGTCCCCGGTGGATGAGATCCAGCTCGTCAGCCAGTACCAGCGGAATGTGGGAACCTGGAGTGCCGCGAAGCGCATCGGGCGGATGTCGCCGTCTTCTTCGAGCGGCGTCACCCCGCCGGCGTGCGACATCGAACGAGCCTATCCGACCGTGCGCTGCCCCTCGCTCTTACGTGTCGACTCACGGATCGAGTCGATCTCCTTCGGCGAGCGCTCCTCGATGCCGATCTTCGCTCTGTCCGCGTCGAGCGCGCTGATGAGCTCGTCAAGCTTCACCTGCGTGGCCGCACTGTCCCGATACGTTTCGTGCTGGATGAGGAACACGAGGATGAACGTGCTGAGGGTGATGAGGAAACTCAGCTCGAGCGGCTGCGGCGGAAGCCCGATGGCCGGACCGAAGACGAAGTACGCCGCGATCAGCGCGAGTGCGACCACGAGAGCCCATGGGCTCGCGATGACCGCGGTCACCTTCTTCGCGAGCGCGCCGAATCCGTGGTGCACGCACCGCCCGTTGCACGTTCCGCGCCCGGTCGCCGACCCGCCTACGGGGTCACGAAGAGCTGGGTGAACATCCGGCCGTACGAGCCGGCCGAGATGACGCCGATCCCGATACGCGTGAATTCCGGCCGCAGGATGTTCTCGCGATGGCCGGGACTCTCCATGAGGCTGCGGTGCGCGACCGCCACGGACTGCGCGTACGCGAGGTTCTCCCCCGCTCGGCTGTACGAGATCTTCGCTGCGGCGAGGCGGTCGAACGGCGAGCCGGCCTCCGGCGACTGATGGCCGAAGTACTTCAGGCGGAACATCTCCTCCGAATGGCGGCGCGCGATCGGCACGAGGCGCGGATCGAGCTCGAGCGCGACCAGGCCGCGCGACGTGCGCTCGTCGTTGAGAAGCTTGAGCACCTGGGCCTCGGCGTCAGGGTCGGGCGCGAGGACGAGGCCGTCGGGCAGGTCGAGGCGCTGGGTCTGATCGGCGCCCAGGCGCGTGACGAACAGCGGGGCGCCTTCGCCCTGATCGCCGGCGAGCGCGCCGAGCGCAGGCTGCACGGCAGCAACCTGCTGCACCAGGACCTGACCGATGCGCGAGCCGTCGATCGTGGACCGGACCTCGTTGCCGACCGGAAGGACGAGCGCGGCGGCGAGGGCGACGGCCGCGATCACGAGGGTGCGCGCGATCGATGGCACCACGCCGAGCACGTGGTCGGCCGGACCGAGGATGCGGTCGGTATGGAGCCGTTTCACGAGCGGCGCGATCGCGACGATGCCCAGCGCGGCGAAGCCTCCCTCGACGAGCAGGAGTACGAGCACGAACCCGATCGTCCGCGCGAGCGGAAGGGCGATCCCGGTGCCGGCGAGGACCGAGCCGAGCGGGCCCTGAGCCAGCAGCGCGACCGGGATCGCGACGATCCACGTCAGCAGCGCGAAGAGCGTGGCGACGAACCCTGACCGGACCCCGCTCACCGCGGCGTACACGAGGGCCGCGACGATGAGCAGGTCGACGGCGTTCACTCGCCGAGGCTAGGCGATGCCGCGGAGCTCGCCGGTCGTCAGGATCTCGCGCAGATAGCGACCCGTGAACGAGCGGCGGACCTTGGCGACCTCCTCGGGTGTCCCTTCGGCGATGACCTCGCCGCCGGCCTTGCCGCCCTCGGGCCCGAGATCGATCACGTGGTCGGCGGTCTTCACGACATCGAGGTTGTGCTCGATGACCACGACGGTGTTGCCGGAGTCCACCAGCCGATGCAGGACCTCGAGCAGCTTCTCGACATCGGCGAAGTGCAGGCCGGTCGTCGGCTCATCGAGGATGTAGAGGGTCCGGCCGGTGGCGCGGCGCGAGAGCTCCGTCGCGAGCTTGACCCGCTGGGCCTCGCCGCCGGAGAGCGTGGTCGCCGGCTGCCCGAGGTGGATGTAGCCGAGGCCCACGTCGTTCAGGGTCCGGAGCTTCGACTCGACCGCGGGCACGTTCGCGAAGAACGCGAGCGCCTGCTCGACCGTCATGTCGAGCACGTCGCTGATGCTCTTGCCCTTGTAATGGATCTCGAGCGCCTCGCGGTTGTAGCGCTTGCCACCGCAGACCTCGCATGGGACGTACACGTCGGGCAGGAACTGCATCTCGATCTTGATGATCCCGTCGCCGGCGCAGGCCTCGCAGCGCCCGCCCTTCACGTTGAACGAGAAGCGGCCGGCGGTGTACCCACGCAGCCGGGCCTCGGGGATCGCCGCGAACAGGTCGCGGATCGGGGTGAACAGGCCGGTGTACGTCGCGGGGTTCGACCGCGGCGTGCGGCCGATGGGCGACTGGTCGATGTCGATGACCTTGTCGATGTGCGAGATCCCCTCGACCGTACGGTGGGCGCCCGGCCGGGCCTTCGCCTTCGACAGCGCCTGCGCAAGCCGGCGGTAGAGGATGTCGTTCACGAGGGTGCTCTTGCCCGAGCCCGATACGCCGGTCACCGAGACGAACACGCCCAGGGGGAAGCGCACGTCGATGTCCTTCAGATTGTTCTGCGTCGCTCCGCGCACCGTGATCGCCTCGCGCTTCGGCGTCCGGCGATGCGGCGGCGTCGGGATACGCCGCCGACCCGAGAGGTACGCGCCCGTGATCGAGCGCTGCGAGCGCAGGATCGACTCGATCGGCCCCTCGGCGATGATCTCGCCGCCGTGCTCGCCCGCTCCCGGTCCGACGTCGATGATCCAGTCGGCCGTCCGGATGGTCTCCTCGTCGTGCTCCACGACGAGCACGGTGTTGCCGATGTCGCGCATCCCGAGCAGCGTCCGGATGAGTCGCGCGTTGTCGCGCTGATGCAGGCCGATCGACGGCTCGTCGAGGATGTACAGCACGCCCATGAGGCCGGAGCCGATCTGGGTCGCGAGCCGGATGCGCTGGGCCTCGCCCCCTGACAGCGTCGTGGCCGCGCGGTCGATGGTCAGGTAGTCGAGCCCGACGTCCTTCAGGAACCCGAGCCGCTGGCGGATCTCCTTGAGGACCTGTCGCGCGATCGTCCGCTCCCGGACGCCGAGGGGGCCGCCCTTCACCTTGTCCAGGACGTTCGACCAGTCTCCCGCCTCGAGGACGGACATCCGCGAGACGTCGACGATGTTCTTGTCCCCGATCTTCACGGCGAGCACCTCGGGCTTCAGGCGCGCGCCGCCGCAGACGGGGCAGGGCCGCTCGCTCATGTACCGCTCGAGGTCGATGCGGGTGAAGTCGCTCGTGGTCTCCTTGTATGAGCGCTCGACCCAGCCCATCACACCTTCGAAGTCGACCTCATAGCTGCGCTTGTTGCCGCTGCGGTTCTCATACGAGAGCTTCAGCGCCCCGCCGACGCCGTGCAGGATCGCGTCGACCGCCTTCTTGGGCAGGTCCCTGATGGGCGTGTCGAGCGAGAACCCGGCCTTGCGGGCGAGCGCGACGAGGATCGCCATCCGGTACGCGGCGGTGCTCTTCTCGCGCTGCCACGGGAGGACCGCGCCCTCGCGGACAGAGAGATCCGGGTTCGCGAGGATGAGATCGGGATCTGGCTCGAGGCGCGTCCCGATGCCCGTGCACGCGGGACACGCGCCGTGCGGCGAGTTGAATGAGAACGTGCGCGGCTCGATCTCGCCGATGGAGAAGTCGCCCTCGGGACACGCAAGCCGTTCCGAGAAAAGACGCTCGTCCTCCGTGCGCCCGGGCCCGGCTTCGCCGGCCCCGGGCGAGCCCCCGTCAACGGTTGCGACGAGAACTAGACCTTCACCGAGACGGAGGGCCGTCTCCACGGAGTCGGTGAGCCGCGAGCGGTCGGACTCCGCTTCCGCGCCGCGCCGGACGACGAACCGGTCGACGACGACCTCGACGGAGTGCTTCTTCATCTTGTCGAGCACGATGTCCTCGGAGAGGTCGCGGACGAACCCGTCCACGCGCACGCGCGCGAACCCCCCGCGCCGCGCCGTGACCAGGAGCTGCTGGTGCTCGCCCTTTCGGTCGCGCACGAGCGGGCCAAGGATGAGCAGCCGCGCCCCGTCGGGGTACGTCTGGATCTGGTCGACGATCTCCTGCACGTGCTGCGCGACGATCGGGATCCCGTGGTTCGGGCAGTGCGGGATGCCGACGCGGGCGAAGAGGAGCCGCAGGTGGTCGTAGATCTCCGTGACCGTGCCGACGGTCGACCGCGGGTTCCGGGTCGCGCCCTTCTGGTCGATGGAGACGGCCGGAGAGAGCCCCTCGATGAAGTCCACGTCGGGCTTCTCCATCTGGCCGAGGAACTGGCGTGCGTACGCCGAGAGAGACTCCACGTACCGTCGCTGGCCTTCGGCGTAGATCGTGTCGAAGGCCAGCGACGACTTGCCGGAGCCGGACAGGCCGGTGATGACCACCATCTTGTCGCGCGGGATCTTGACGTCGACGTTCTTGAGGTTGTGCTCCCGCGCACCCTTGACGTGGATGTGGTCGAGGGGCATTCGGCTAACGCTCTACGGTCGGTCGCCGAGCGACTGCGCCGGGTCAGGCGGTACCGCTTCGGCGCGACGCTGGAACTCGCTCGGGCTGGGGCGGTTCGGCGCGCCGACCCCCGATGGTGCCGTCGGTGGCGGCTCGGCTCGATAGAACCGCCGGCCCTCGGAGTCGGCACGCACGTCGCGGATCACGAGCCACAGGTAGATGAGCCACACCGCGAGCGTCACGAGGCCGCCGGGCAGCGAATCACCGGCGCCCTGCCGGTAGACGCCTTGGTCCGCGGGCAGGATGAGATAGGACAACGCCTGGTAGATGCCCGTCGGCAGGAGCACCACCGTCGAGATCCCGAAGATCACGGTGCCGAGCATCAGGTAGCCCCGGCGCAGGCCGGAGGCGGGCTCGTCGGGGCCCATCATCCCGCGACGCGCGTAGAAGTGCGCCGCCCAGAAGAGCGCGCCGAAGACCGTGAACGTGATGCCCCGGATGAGGTCATCGGCGCGGCGGCGATCGAGCTCGCGGAGCCGCTGCGCGGTGAAGTCCTCCTGCGTACCCGGCGGGCACTTCACGTTCGGGTCGTTGAGCGGGCACGCCGGGAATGGCGCCATGACCCCCGACACGTCCCCATACACGAAGCCGTTGCCGAACGCGGACGCGAACGCGACGGTCAACACGCCGGACAGGCCGACGACGAGCACGATGATGCCGGCCAGGGACGCGATGTACAGGTAGAGCCGCACCAAGGTCCGTGGCGCCCAGTCGAGGCCGCCCCGGCCGCCACGCATCGCGAGCACGATCGCACCGACGATCACGCCGAGCACACCGACGACGCCGAGCACTCCGAGCACCACTAGATCCCCCTCCTCCGCCGGGCGACGCTCCTGGTCGTCTTCGGCTCCGCTGAGAACGCAGCCTCTGGTCCGTGCTGCAGCACCTGGATACCGCGGAGCTGCACGACCTCGTCGCGCAGTGCCGCGGCCCGTTCGAACTCCAGCTGCTTCGCGGCCTCCTTCATTTGCCCTTCGAGGTCCTTGATCAACCGCGCGAGCTCGTCGGGCGGCATCTCGCCGGCGCCGATCGGCCGGCCGCGCTTCTCGTACAGACCCTCGACCTCGGCGACCTGCCGCAGGCGCATCCCGACCTCGCGGATCGCCTTCATGATGCTGGTCGGCTCGATGCCGTGCTCGGTGTTCCAGGCGATCTGCAGGTTCCGGCGCCGCTCCGTCTCGTTGATCGCCTTGTCCATCGATACGGTGCGCCGGTCCGCATACATCACGACGCGGCCCTCGACGTGCCGCGCGGCGCGCCCGATGACCTGGATGAGCGAGCCCTCGGATCGAAGATAGCCCTCCTTGTCCGCGTCGAGGATGGCCACGAGTGTGACCTCGGGCAGGTCGATGCCCTCCCGCAGGAGGTTGACGCCCACGACCACGTCGTAGATGCCGAGCCGGAGGTCGCGAAGGATCTCCACGCGCTCGATGGTCTCGATCTCGGAGTGGAGGTAGTGGACCTTGATCCCCATCTCGCGCAGGTAGTCCGCGAGATCCTCGGCCATCTTCTTGGTGAGCGTGGTCACGATGGAGCGCTGCCCACGCTGCACCCGCAGGTTGATCTCGCCCAGGAGGTCGTCGATCTGGCCGTCCGTCGGCCGGATGTCGATCTCGGGGTCGACCAGGCCGGTCGGGCGAATGACCTGCTCGACGAGGACCGGGGTGCGCTCGAGCTCGTACGGACCGGGCGTCGCCGAGACGAACACGGTCTGATCCAGGCGTTCCTCGAACTCCCGAAACGTGAGCGGCCGGTTGTCGAGCGCGCTCGGGAGACGGAACCCGTACTCGACGAGGATGTCCTTCCGGGCCTTGTCGCCGAAGAACATCCCGCGGGCCTGCGGGATCGACATGTGGGACTCGTCGATGAACATCAGGAAGTCCGGCGGGAAGTAATCCAGGAGTGTCCAGGGCCGGCTGCCGGCGGGCCGGCGCGCCAGGTGGCGCGAGTAGTTCTCGATACCGTGGCACGTGCCGGTCTCGCGGAGCATCTCGAGGTCGAAGTTCGTCCGCTGCAGGATGCGCTGGGCCTCGAGCAGCCGGCCGGCATCCTTCAGCTCCTTCGTACGCGTCTCGAGCTCGGCCTCGATGTCCCTGATCGCCTCGTTCAGCTTCTCGCGCGGCGTCACGAAGTGCCGGGCCGGGTAGATGTCGATCCGGTCGCGCTCCGCGAGGACCTCACCGGTGAGCGGGTCGAGCTCCGTGATGCGCTCGATCTCATCGCCGAAGAACTCGACGCGCACGGCGAGATCGTCGTAGGCCGGATGGACCTCGAGCGTGTCGCCGCGCACGCGGAACTTGCCGCGCACGAAGTTCTGGTCGTTGCGCTCGTACTGGATGTCGACGAGATGGCGCAGGACGGTGTCCCGCCGCATCCGCTCGCCCTTGACCAGGCGAACGGTGACCGCGCCGTAGTCCACCGGCGCGCCGAGGCCGTAGATGCACGAGATGGACGCGACGATGATCACGTCCCGGCGCTCGAAGAGCGAGCGGGTCGCCGAGTGCCGCATCTTGTCGATCTCCTCGTTGCGCGAGGAGTCCTTCTCGATGTAGGTGTCGCTGCGGGGGACGTACGCCTCGGGCTGGTAGTAGTCGTAGTACGAGACGAAGTACTGGACGGCGTTGTTGGGGAAGAACTCCTTGAACTCGCCGTACAGCTGCGCCGCGAGCGTCTTGTTGTGCGCGAGCACCAGCGCCGGGCGGCCCGAGTCGGCGATGACCTGGGCCATCGTCACCGTCTTCCCGGAGCCGGTGACGCCCTTCAGCGTCTGCCACTTGTCCCCGCGGGCGAGCCCCGCGCTGAGCTCCGCGGCCGCTTTCGGCTGGTCACCCGCGAGGGGCCAGGGCAGCACGAGGTCGTACGCCGCCCGGCCGGAGGGGCGATCAAGAGGGACCTGCAGGATCTCGCTCGAGCTGCTCACCGGGTATCCATTCTAGAACGGGTGTTCGAACCGGAGGAGGCGTCCGCTCCGCTCACAGATGCTACCGCTCCGACGTCCCCCGAGGCCGCGCCGAATAACGGTTGCGCCCGTACGCCAGTCACCCGAAGGAACTATTGACCCTCTAGGACAACGGTTCCTAGGGTTCTCCAAAAGGGGAAGGCAAGCGAAGTGAAGCGGCTACATGCGTTCCATCGGTCCGACGAGGGTCAGAACCTCGTCGAATTCGCGCTGCTCCTTCCCATCCTCATGTACATCCTGATGGGGATCATGCAGTTCGGGCTGATCTTCGCCGTCTACCTGACGCTCAACAACGCCGTCCGTGAGGGCGCGCGGTGGGCGACCATCTACGTCTATGACAACAACCTGTCGCAGTCGCAGAACGACACGGCCCGCAACGACGGCTTCCTCGACCGCGAGGTGGATGCCCGCGGCATCCTCACGATGAACCGGACGAGCAACACCAACAACTTCTCGGCCAGCTCCGCGTGGACCTCCGGAAGCTCAGCGAGCGGCGCCGGCGCCGGCTGCCTCGTCCCGACGGCCACGACCCTCGAGAAGTGGTTCGCCAACGGCGACACCCTGCTGTGCTACGAGTACACGACGGCAGACGGGACGAGCACGACGCGCAAGGGCTACTTCATGTACGTCGAGAGCTACTACCACCTGCAGGTATTCATGCCGCTCTTGAGCCCGTTCCTCCCGGACGACCCGGGCAGGGGCTCACCGTGGATCCGCCTACCGGGCCGGATCACGGTCGTCATCAACTAGCCTTCAGGCAGCGGAGGAAAGGAAAATCGTGGAAGACCGTTCGCGGCGGCGCGCCCGCCTTGTACTCATCGTTGGAGTGTTGATCGCGATCCTCGCCGGCGCCGGGACATTCCTGTTGAGCTCCGGCACGAAGAACGACGCACCTCCGCCGGTCGCGACGACCGACGTGCTCGTCGCGTCGCATGACATCCCCTCGCGCACCGCATTGACCGCGGCGGATCTGAAGGTCCAGAAGTATCCGACGGACATCGCGCCGGTATCCGCGATGACGAGGGCCGAGGACGTGCTCGGCAAGATCGTCCAGGTCCAGATCAGCGCGGGCGAGCCGATCCTGCCAACGAAGTTCGCCGCCGCAGGCGCGGCCACGTTCACCGTGTTCCCGCCGAACGCGCAGCCGGTCGCCGGCCAGCCGATCGCCGCGGGCACGCCGGACTACCGCGCGGTCTCGATCACCGTGCCCGACGCGAACGCCGCGGGCGGCGCGGTCCAGGTCAACGACATCGTCGACCTGTTGTTCACATTCCAATTCGATCCGGCGAAGTTCCTGACCGGTAACGACACGAACCGGATCCCGGACTTCTCATCGAAGGTCGTACTGCAGAACATCGTGATCCTCGCGCGCCTGACCTCCGTGTACACGATCCGCACCGACGCGCAGACCGCCGAGAAGATCGCGTACATGAGCTCCGCCGGTGGCCAGATGCAGATGCTGCTCCGTCAGGCGCAGGACCAGCGTCAGGCAGCCACGGCCGGCGCGACATTCGGCGACGTCTTCAAGTTCGGGATCAAGGTGCCGACGAAGACCGCCCCCTAGCGCGCTTCACCTCTGACCAAGCGGCAGCGACCGCGGCGCCGAGTGCGTCGCGGTCGCTGTCATTTTCGATGACCACATCTGCTGCGCGGCGAAAGTCGTCCTCGCTGGCCTGCGCCGCGAGACGAGCGGCGACGCCGGCTTCGCTCATTCCGCGGGCCGCGAGTCGCGCGAGCAGCTCGTCTCGCGGGGCGAGGACGACCCACACCCGGTCGCAGATGCTGCGGAGAGACGTCTCGATGAGCTTGATCGCCTCGACGACCAGGATCTGATCGTCGGCGAGCATCTTGCGCGCCTGCAGGATCCGGGCGATGACCCGCGGATGCAGGATCTTCTCGAGCTGGTCGAGGCGCCGCGGGTCGGCAAACACGACATCGGCGAGCTTGCGCCGGTCGATCTCTTTGTCCGCACCAAGGACCTCGGTCCCGAACTGCTGGACGATCGCGCTGTAGCCCGTGGTGCCGCGGCTCTGCTCGTCGCGCGCGATCGCGTCCGCGTCGAGCACGCGTGCCCCGAGCTCGCGCAGCATCGCGGCCGCCGTGCTCTTCCCCGCCCCGATCGGGCCGGTCAGCCCGACGACGAAGGCGCTCACTCCTCGGTCGGCGCGGCGCTCGCCGTCCACTCTGAATACAACTCCCTCAGCGAGCGCTCCAGATCCGCGTGTTCAGAACCGAGGCGACGCGTCTCCATGAAATCTCCGGACATGGCGATGTCCTCGAGCTTCTTCGCCAGCTGCGTCAGCTGCAGCTCCATCGCGGCGATCCGGGCCTCGAGCGCGCGCACGCC
>JALYKF010000151.1 GCA_030774905.1 Chloroflexota bacterium | reverse complement strand
CGGCGGCACGGTCCACGTCTCGCGGTCCACAACCGCGCCAAGCCCGGCCGGCAGCGCCCGGGGCAGATTGCCTTCCCACCCGCCGCCGGTGAGATGCGCGATCGATCGCACCGTTGCGGCGGCGCGCAGGGCGCGCGCCTCCTCGAGGTAGCAGCGATGCGTCGCGAGCAACGCATCACCGATGGTGCCGCCGCGCAGCTCCGGCCGCGGCGCATCGAGCACCGCGCGCTCGTCGCGCTCGTCAGCCTGCGCACGCTTGGCGACGATCGCGCGCGCCAGCGAGAACCCGTTCGTGTGCAGCCCGTTCGACGGCAGTCCGATGAGCGCGTCGCCCTCGCGGACGGACGCGGGATCGAGGATCCGATCGCGCGCGACACCACCAACGAGGAATCCCGCCAGGTCGTACGCACCCGGCCCGTACATGCCGGGCATCTCAGCCGTCTCGCCGCCCAGCAGCGCGCAGCCATGCGCGCGGCAGGCGTCGGCCATTGCGCCGACGACCCGCGCGAAGATCGCCGGATCGAGCGTGCTCGTGGAGAAGTAGTCCAGGAAGAAGAGCGGCTCGGCGCCCATAGCGAGCGCGTCGTTCACGCAGTGGTTGACGAGATCCGTGCCGATACCTTCGTGGCGATCGAGCAGTCGCGCGAGCTCGAGCTTCGTGCCGACGCCGTCGGTCGTCGCGACGAGCACCGTGTCGGTGCCGGTCAGGCGGAAGAGACCGCCGAACGCACCGATGTCGCCGATGACCTCCGGACGCTTCGTCGCGCGGACCTTCTCGCGGATCCGCGCGAGCGCGTCCTCCGCGCGGGAGATGTCCACGCCCGCGTCCTGATATTTCATGCGTACTTCATGCGCGGGCCGCCTCGAGCACGTCCTTCGTCAGCTCGAGCTGGACCGGGACCAGGTAATCACCGGTGAAGCACGCGGTGCAGAGCTCGCCGCCGGTCGCGCCGGTCGCGCGCATCATCCCGTCCAGCGACAGGTAGCCGAGCGAATCCGCGCCTACGAACTCGCGGATCTCGGCCTCGTCCATGCGCGATGCGATGAGGTCTTCGCGGCGGGCCATGTCGACGCCAAAGAAGCACTGGTGCCGGATCGGCGGCGAGCACACCCGGAGATGCACCTCGCGCGCGCCATGGCGCTTGAGCAGCTGCACGATCGGGCCGCTCGTCGAGCCGCGGACGATGGAGTCATCGACGACGACCACGCGCTTGCCCTCGAGGACGTCGCGCAGCGCGTTGTACTTGAGCGCGACGCTGTGCCGGCGCAGCTCCTGCGTCGGCTGAATGAACGTCCGGCCGATGTAGCGGTTCTTGATGAGCCCTTCGCGGAACGGGATCCCGCTCCGGCGCGCGTAGCCGACGGCCGCGGGGATCGCGCTGTCGGGGACCGGGATCACGACATCGGCATCAGCAGGATGTTCTTCAGCCAAAATCTCCCCCATCCGCTCGCGCGTCGCGTACACGGACCGGCCGCCGATGTCGCTCGACGCCGACGCGAGATACACGTGCTCGAACACGCAGAGGCCGGTCCGGTCGGCCGCGAGATCGGCGATCGTCACCGGGCCGCGGTCGTCGATGCGCAGGACCTCACCCGGACGCACGTCGCGCACGGTCTCGGCGCCGATCGTCTCGAGTGCGGAGTTCTCGCTCGCCACGATCCACGCGTCGCCCTTGCGGCCGAGGCACAGCGGGCGCACGCCAAGCGGATCGCGGATCGCGTACAGCGCGCTCGGCGTGAGCAGCGTGAGCGACCACGCGCCCGCGAGCGTTGGGAGCGCCGCGACGATGCGCTGATCCCACGTGCCGCCGGGTGCGGACGCGATCGCCTGTGCGACCACTTCGGTGTCGCTCGAGGTCATGAACTGCGTGCCTTGCGCGATGAGGTCATCCCGCCGCTCGCGCGCGTTGATGCAGTTCCCGTTGTGGCCAAGGGCGAGCTCGCCCAGCTGCTCGTCGCGCACGACCATCGGCTGCGCGTTCTCGATGCGCGACGAGCCGGTCGTCGAGTACCGGGTGTGGCCGATGGCGGCGCGGCCGCCCAGCGCCTTGAGGTCCGGCTCGGCGAAGACCTGGCCGACCAGTCCCATGCGCCGCACGACGCGAAGATCGCGCCCGTCGGTCGCGGCGATGCCCGCCGACTCCTGGCCGCGGTGCTGGAGCGCGTAAAGGGCAAAGAACATGAGCCGCGCCGGCTCGCTTGGATCCGCCGTTGCCGGAGACCAGATGCCGCACACGCCGCACACGGCTAGAGCTCCCGGCCCAGTGCGCGGGCGAGGCCATCGCGATGCGCGCGGGCGAGCGCCTCGACCGGCGTGCCGAGCACCGGGGCGATCTCGAGGATGTCCCCGCCGATCGAGCCGAGCGTCCAGAGCGGCACATCGTGCTCGGACGCGATCGCCCGCACGAGCAGCTCGTCGGCGGTCCGGATCACGAGCACGATGCCGGATGGCCCCTCGCCGAACAGCATCACGCGCTTGTCGATGCCGCGCACCGCGGGCAGCGCGACCTTCATCCCGATGCGGTCGCGGATCGCGAGCTCCGCGAGCGCGACGCCGAGACCACCTTCGCCGCGATCGTGCGCCGCGCGGATCGCGCCGCGAGCATGCGCAGCGAGCACGAACCGCTGCAGCCGCGCCTCGAGCGCGAGGTCGATCCGCACCGCGCCCTCGGTGTGGCCCCACTTCAGATGGAGCGCCGCGTACGTCGACGCCGCGAGCGACACCTGCGCGCTGCCCGCGAGCAGGACGAGGTCGCCGGGCTCGCCGGTACGCGGCGCGATGCGCTTGGTGACGTCCGCGACGCGGCCGACCGCGCCGATGGTCGCCGTCGGCCAGATGTCGCGGCCCTGCGTCGCGTTGTACAGGGACACGTTCCCCGACACGACCGGGACGCCGAGCGCCTCACACGCCGCGCTGATGCCGGCGACGGTTCGCTCGAGCTGCCATGCGCCGTCCGGCCGCTCGGGGTTGCCAAGGTTGAGGCAGTCGGTGATCGCGAGCGGCTCCGCGCCGACGCACACGAGATTCCGCGTCGCCTCGGCAACCGCGGCGGCCGCCCCGACGAACGGGTCGAGCGACGCGACGCGTGGCTGCGCGTCGAGGGCGATCGCAACGCCATCGGGCCGGCCCTTGATGCGCATGATCGCCGCGTCCGCCCCGGGGCCGACAACGGTGTCGGTACCGACCATCTGGTCGTAGGTGCGATAGAGCACCGCGCGCGACGCGACATCCGGTGAACCAAGGAGCTCGAGCAGCTCCAAGCCGATCTTCTGCAGCGGCTCGTCGGCGGGCGCCGACTCGAGCCGGGCTGCCGGTGCGGGTGTGGGCTCTGCTGCCCACTGCCGCACGTCGTACTCGGGCGCATCGTCAGCGAGGGCTTTCGGTGGGAGCGATGCGACGAGCTCGCCATTGCTCTCGATGTCCAGCCGCTCGGCGGCGATGACCTCGCCGATCCGAACGCCGTGCAGCTCCCACCGAGCGAACACGCGCTCGATGTCGGCTTCGCGTCCGGGGCGCGCGATGACGAGCATCCGCTCCTGCGACTCGCTCAGCATCACCTCGTACGGGATCATGCCGGTCGCTCGGCGCGGCACGCGATCGACATCGATCCGCATCCCGACGTTGCTCTTGGCCGCGACCTCGCTCGACGCGCAGGTGAGGCCGGCCGCACCGAGATCCTGGATCGCCTCGACCGCATCCTCGGCCACGAGCTCGAGCGTCGCCTCGAGGAGCAGCTTCTCGACGAACGGGTTGCCCACCTGGACCGACGGCCGCGCCTTTGAATGGTCGGCTCCGCCTTCGGCGTCGCCGGACTGCGCTCCGAATTCGAATGATGCGAGGAGCGACGCGCCGGCGATCCCGTCGCGGCCGGTGTCGGACCCGACGAGGTACACGGCGCTGCCCGGCTTCGCGGTCGCGGCCGAGCGCAGGTCGGCGCGGTCGACGATCCCGACGCACATGGCATTCACGAGCGGGTTGTCCGCATAGCCCGGCGCGAACGTGACGTGCCCGCCGACGTCGGGGATGCCGACGCAGTTCCCGTAGAAGGAGATGCCGCCCACGACGCCACGGATCATCCGCCGGGTGCGCTCGTCCTCAGGCGGGCCGAAGAAGAGGCCGTTGAGGACCGCGATCGGGCGCGCACCCATGGCGAAGATATCGCGGAGGATCCCGCCGACGCCCGTGGCGGCGCCCTGGTACGGCTCGACCGCCGACGGATGGTTGTGGCTCTCGACCTTGAACACGCAGAGCAGCCCGCCGCCCAGGTCCACCGCGCCGGCGTTCTCGCCCGGCCCAAGGACGACGCGCGCGCCGGTCGTCGGCAGCGTGCGGAGGAGCGTCTTGCTGTGCTTGTACGCGCAGTGCTCGCTCCACATCGCGCCGAACATGCCCCACTCGAGCGCGTTCGGCTCGCGTGACAGGAGCGCGCGGACGCGATCGGCTTCTGGGTCGGTGAGACCGGCTTCGCGGGGGAGTCCGAACGTAGGCTGCGCCGTCGTCGTCCCCGAGCTCATCGGGGTGACGCTCATGAAGCGGTGCCGTCTCCCAAGAAGACGTCGATCTGGTCGGCGAATGCGGCGAGGTCACCGAGGCGGGTCTGCATGTGTCCGTACACCTCATCGATGTCGGTCTGCTCCCGGTCATACGCGAGCAGGTTGCGCAGGTTGGCGAGGTGCTCCAAACGATACGCCAGCTGCCGGTCGATGATGCCGTGCGCAGCGATCGAGTCGAGGATGTCGTGGTACGCCTCAGGTTGCGGCAACGCGAGCGCAGCGATGAGGTACGCGCCGGTCCCGAAAGTGAGCTCCACAGCCTGCTGGAGATACCACTGCGCGAGGCCGTACAGCTTCGGATCGCCCTTGAACTTCACGCGATCGACGCCCTTGAGGTCCTGCAGCAGCCCGACGTACTCGCGCAGGCGCAGGAGGCGGGTCTGCACGTACACCTCGTCCACCGCGAATCGTTCGCCGCGCACGCGCTCGGCGAGGGCCTTGGACTGGAGCTCGTCGTACTTCTTGAACTCGAGGTACTCCATCGTGGTCCGCGCCGCGAACTGCACGCGCCGGCGCTGATCGCGCTGGAAGAGGAGCGACCAGGTGTTGATGACCTGGGCCCGCTGGAGCAGCGAGGCGTTATTGAGGATCACCACATCGAGGTCGGAGGTCTCGAGGGCCTTCGACAGCTCGCTCACGAAGTACACCTGGTAGTCGAAGTACTCCGCGGTCCTGATCTTGTCGAGGAGCAGCAGGCCGACGTCGAGATCGTTGAAGCTGCCCGCGAGCTTGCGCGCCGAGGCCGAGCCGCTCGCGTAGGCGACGTCGACCGGCGAGGTCTGGAAGAGCTGGGTGAGCTGGGCCTGCTTCTCGAAGAGATCCATCTGCCCTATTGAACGTTCGCAGGAGTCATGCCGGTGTGTCCAGAGGCGGTCAATGCCTCAAGGACCCGCCGGCCGTCGGTCCCGCCGAGCAATTCCTCACTACAACGCTCCGGGTGCGGCATCAGTCCGACCACATTCCCCGCCTCGTTCGCCACGCCCGCGATGTTCATCGTGCTGCCGTTCGGGTTGGATTCCGGCGTCGCCGCGCCGCGCGCGTCGGTGTAGCGGAACACGATCTGGCCATTCGCCTCGATCCGCGCGAGCGTGAGCTCGTCGGCCACCCAGCACCCTTCGCCGTGGGCGATGGGCATGCGCACGACCTCGCCCCGCAGCCCAGCGGTGAACGGCGTGCGGTCGTTCTCGATCCGCATGTGCACCCAGTCACAGCGGAACTCGAGGTGCCGATTACGCACGAGCGCGCCCGG
>JALYKF010000150.1 GCA_030774905.1 Chloroflexota bacterium | reverse complement strand
ACTTCACCGATTGCTGCGGGGTCAGCCAGCCGACCGTGTCGCACCACCTCAAGGTGCTCCGCGAGGCGGGCGTGATCAGCGGCGAGCGGCGCGGGACGTGGATCTACTACCGGCTCGAGCCAAAGGCCGCATCGCGCATCGCCGCGCTCGGCCATCTCCTCTCCGCGGGCGCGCAGTTCCAGCCCAAGCGCGTCAGCGTGAAGCCGGCGCTCTCGAAGGCGTAGTGCCCGCGCGGCGCGTCCTGTTCCTCTGCACCCACAACTCCGCCCGTTCGCAGATGGCCGAAGGCCTTCTCCGCCATCTCGGCGGCGATCGCTTCGAAGCGCACAGCGCCGGCACCGAGGCGACGAAGGTGCGGCCGCTCGCGATCAAGGCGATGAACGAGATCGGCATCGACATCTCGGCGCAGACATCCAAGACGCTCGACCCGTACGTGAGCGATCGCTTCGACTACGTCATCACGGTGTGCGACGACGCGAACGAGTCGTGCCCGATCTTCCCGAATACCGCGCATCGCCTGCACTGGTCGCTGCCCGACCCGTCGAAGGCGACCGGTAGCGAGGAGGAGCAGCTCGCGGTCTACCGGAAGGTGCGCGACGACCTGCGAGCCCGGATCGAGTCGGAGCTACTCGCAGCCGAACGCGCTTAGGAGACGCGCTGCGCGGCGAGAGCCGTGACGAGCGCGCGACGGCGGTCGGGCAGAAAGTTCCACGGCAGCGGCGGCGAGATGCGCTCGACCTCGGCAAGAAGCGCAGCCGCTTCCGCGATCCGTTTGCGGGCCAGGAGGAATTCGGCTCGCTCGAAGCGGAAGAACACCTTGTGGGATACGAACTCACGCGGATCCACCGCCGCAATGGCAGCCCGGAACGCGGCGTCCGCAGCATCGTCGTCTCCACGGGCGGCCAGGAAGTGAGCGCGAGCCCACTGCGCCTCCGCGGCACCCGACACGTCCTCGGCACCGCGCACGAACGTGACTGCCTCGGCCAGGTGCGCCTCCGCCTCCGCGGTGCGACCGACTCGGAGGAGGTTCACCGCCAGATGGCCCTCGATCTCCGAACGATTCCAGCGTTCCCCGATCCGGATGCTCTCGGCGAGCGCGGTCCTGCCGGCGGTCACCGCCTCGGCATACCGGCCGTCTCCTTCAAGGACCTCGTACCTCCGACGAGCAGCGCCCACGACGCGGTTGCCATCGCCGTCGCCCACGGCCTCGGCAATGACCTCCTCGAGGATCAGGAGCGCGGCAGCGGAGTCTCCCGCGAGCCACGCGGCTGTCGCCTCGGAGCTGCGAGCGTCGCGCAGGAGCGCGCGCAGACCCAACCGCAGCCCGATCTCGCGGGCCTCGGCGACGTAATGCGTCGCCAGGTCGAGCCGTCCGCACAGCCGGGCAGCGCCCGCGACGCGCACCATGATCTTCGCCGCCTGCGGCGCGTTGCCCGTGGCCAGAGCCGCTTCGATGAGTGGTATGCCGCCTTCGATGAGGGCGGAGAAGCGACCGCCACCCCAATGGAACTCCAGAAGGAGCGCATCGACCTCGAGCACCCCGGCCGCGTCGCCGGCGGCGAGGCTGAGCTCGCGTGCCGTGAGGAGGGCCGGCATGATGTCGTCGAGGGCTCCGCCCCACATCTCGGCGACCGCAACAGTGCGAGCGATGCTCGCCGAGCGGTTCGCATCGCCCGCCTCCTGCGCGACGGCAAGTGCGGCGATCGCGGCCGGCCGAGCTTCATCCCAGCGGCCGGCGACGAGGAGCGCGCGCACGCGCAGGTAGGCCGTCCGGTCACGGAGATCCGCGTCCTGCGCGACCTCGGCAGCCCGCTCCGCGATCGCGAGAAAGCGCTCCATGAGGGCGGCCTCCCCCCGAAGCTCCGCGCGCTCGGCCATCGCGAGCGCGATGCCTGCCGCTCGCACGGCTCGAGGGACAAGGGTGTCCGGATCGAGACGCAGGTCGGCGCTCAAGGTGAACGCCCGCTCCGTGTGATGGGCGAGGATCTCGATGAACTCGTCACGGCGATCGCCCGCCTCCGCCTCGAGCATCTGGTCGAATCGCTCGTGCATCGCGGCTCGGTCCAGCTTCGAGAGGGAGTTGTACGCGACCTCGCGGACAAGTAGGTGTTTGAACTGCATCGCGCCCGGCCCGCCGGCCCCCCGATCCTCGAGGATCAGGCCCTTCCGCTCGAGCGAATCGAGGGCGTCAGTGCTCGGAGCATCCGCGAGCGCGCCGACCTCCGCGAGCTCGAACCGCTCGCCGATGATGCTCGCGAGCTGGAGCGCGCGCTTCTCGTCCGCGCCGAGCCGGTCGATGCTCGCGGCCAGCAAGGCGACGATCGACTCCGGGACGGTCACGTTCGCGGCTTCCGGGGTGGCGCGCCATCGCCCGTCCTCGAAGACGACACGGCCATCCTCGATGAGCACGCGCAGGAACTCCTCGCAGAACAGGGGATTGCCGTCGGATCGCGTGGCGATCTGCGCCCGCAGCGGAGCTGGAAGGTCGTCGATGTCGAGCAGCCGCGAGATGAGCGTCGTCGTCTCCGCGGTGTCCAGCCCTTCAAGGGTCATCGTGGCGGCATTCGCACGCCCTACCGACCATTTCGGGTGCGTCTCCGATAGCTCTGGCCGCGCGATCGCGATCAGCGCCAGTGGCACGCCGCGCATGCGATCGAGGATCCCATCGAGGACCTCGATGAGTGCCGGCTCCGCCCACTGGAGGTCATCAATGACGACGACCGCGGGCGCCTTCGCCGTGACCGCTTCGAGGTAGCGGCGGAGGGCCCAGCCGATCTCCGCGTGCACCCGCCCCGGCGCGACGTCCGGGAGCGCCACGGCCGGCGACTCCAGTCCAAGGAGGACCAGCAGGCGCGCGCGCACGGGCTGCAGGTCCACCGAGCTCGAGAGCACCGTCGTGAGGTGTCGATCGAGGCCCGCGACGGCCGTCGCCCGATCGTCTGTGCCGGCGATCGCCGCCTGCGCGCGCAGGATCTCGATGAGCGGCCAGTACGTGATGCCCGCGCCGTACGGGAGGCACCGTCCCCGCAGAACGACGGATCCATCCTGCACGCGCGCGAGACACTCGCCGACGACCCGCGACTTCCCCACCCCCGGCTCGCCGAGCAAGGTCACGATGTGGACCGCGCGATCGGCCTTCGCTCGCTCGATGGTCCCAAGCAGCACCTTCAGCTCGCGATCGCGGCCGACCAGCGCAGCGCGCATGGCCGGGAGGCCGCGAGCCTGCTCGGGCACCACGCTCTTCGCGCGCACCGCGGTGAACGCGCGGAGCGGCGCCGGCTTCCCCTTCGCGACGATAGGCTCGTGCGGCGCGTACTCGATGGCCACCCGGGTGAGCTGCTCGGTGAGCGCACCGACGACGACCTCGCCGACGTCCGCGCCCTGCTGAATGCGCGCGGCGACATTCACGACGTCGCCGGTCACGAGGAACTGATCGCCCGCGCCCGGGTCGGCGACGGCCTCGCCGCTGTTGACGCCGACGCGCGCCGCCAGCTTGACGGGGAGCGTGCTGTTCAGCTCGGCGAGCTCGTCACGCATCGCGAGCCCGGCCCGCACGGCCCGTTCAGCATCATCGTCGTGCACCTTGGGCACGCCGAACACGACCATGATCGCGTCGCCGATGAATTTCTCGACCGTCCCGCCATGTCGCTCCGCGATCGCGCGCATCCGCTCGAAGTAGCGCCCCATCGTCGACCGAACGAGCTCGGCGTCGTGCTCGTCGCCTAAAGCGGTCGATCCGACCGTGTCGGCGAACAGGATCGATACGAGCTTTCGTTCTTCAGGCACGGGGCGAGTGTACGAACGGTCCCGTCATGTTCATGCAGGAGGCCGCGGAGCTCGACGTAATGTCGCGCGAGCAGCTCACGCCAGGCGGCATCGCCGAGACTGACGGCGAGCGCGGTCGATGCCACAAGGTCGAGGAACAGCACCGTCGCGAGGATCCGCTCGGGTGCCTCTGGCGCACGGTGGCCAGAGACGACGAGGGACCAGGCATGGACCGGCCGCGCCTCGCCGGCGATCTCGATCGTCCGCGGCACGGCCTGCGCGAACCGGTCCGCGAGCACCGACCGGACCTCCGGCATCGCGAGGATCTCGCCCGGATGGGCTCGCCCCGCGAGCGAGGATGTGAGATCGACGACCGCGCCGACCGCGGAATAGTCGCGCGAGCCCACGGTGCCGACGTTCACGACGAAGGCGGTGCCAGTCCCGACCGCGGCGGCGACCAGTGACGTGCCGCTCCATGCGTCATCCATGGCCCGGATGGTCTCTTCGGCTGCCTCGAGCGCCCGGCGCTCGTGTTCCACGGCGTTGTACGGGGTACCGAAGAAGGCGACCACCTCGTGGCGAGCAGCTTGTCCACCGTGCCGTCGCGCGCGACGATGGCCGTGGTCGCGACCGCGTAGAAGTGATTCAGGCGTTCAACGAACTCCGTGGGGCTGAGACGGGCAGCGACCTCGGAGGCGGCCGGCAGCCGCATGATCGCGAGCGAGATCGTGGTCTCCCCACCCGGGGGAGAGAACTCATATCAGGTGGTGCAGAGGGAGGGGTTCTTCCGCGACGGGCGGATCAGGAATGCCGCGTACAGGAACGCGAAGGGACCGCGGAACGGCGCCCAGCACCGCTTGCATCGGGCAGACGAGGGCAGGAACCGGTTCACGCGACGGTACGTGGGAAGGATGCTGTTGATCCACGCCCAGTCTCGAGGCGGCACGCAGCGGAGTGTGCTCCGAACACCCGTCCGGAGCGCAACAATGTCGGGAGATCGGACGTCCGCACGCGCGGACCGGTGGAGGACTGGGTTATGACCACGACGCACAACGTCCGGGTGGACAACGCGCGGCAGACGGCCGAGAACGCGAAGACCGATCCGTCGGCGGCGCAGCTGAAGGTCGATCTCGCCGGCGACTGGCGGGTGGACGACGCCCGGCCCCAGTTCGGGGGCACAGTGAAATTCGCCAAAGGCGAGACGGTCTTCGAGGCGGACTTCCCGTCATTCCTGAGCGGAGATGGCCGCGCCCCGTCGCCATTGATCTACTGCTTCTGGGGAGCGCTCTCCTGCTACGCCTCGACGTTCGCGATGCAGGCCGCCATGGCCGGCGTCGAGATCCGCGCGCTCCGATCGCGGCTCCGCCTGACGGTCGACTTCCGGGGCGCGCTGGACGTCGCCGATGTCGTGCCGCTCGACACGTTCCGATTCGAGATCGAGGTCGAGACCGATGCTTCGGACGCCGATGTCGCGCGGGTGAAACGCCTAGCCGACGAGCGCTGCCCGGCGATCTGGGCAATGGACCACCAGGTCCCGCACACGACCGAGGTGCGCCGAGCCTAGCCCGGCGTTCGCGCGTAGACGGTCACGCCGCGCGTCTCGAAGTCCTTCGCGTCGCTCTCGTGCTTGCTCCCGGAGAACACGTCGACCTCATTCGACATGACGACGTCGATGAAACCGGCTTCCTCGAGGAGCACGGGCCACTCTGCATCCAGCAGAGCACCGGCAATTCAGCCACTCCAGAGCGCGATGTCGTC
>JALYKF010000149.1 GCA_030774905.1 Chloroflexota bacterium | reverse complement strand
GCGGCGAAGTTCACGCGGTCGTGGATGTCGAATGTGGTGGTCTTCGGGTTGCGCACGCGCGAGCGGTGCACGTCGCTCTTGTCGGCGATGATCACGGCGGCCGAGACCGCGCTCACGGGGAGACCGCCCTCGGCCTCCTCATGGTTCGCGATCGCGCCCATGATCACGGCCACCTCCTCGAACGTGAACCCGAGGTCGAGGAGGATGTCCTTCGCCAGCAGCGCGCCGGTCTGACCGTGCTTCTCGCGCGTGATGACGTTGCCCATGTCGTGCAGATAGGCCGCGACGGCGCCGAGCTCGGTCCGGCGGGCCTCGTGGCCAAGCGACTTCAGGATGAACCGCGCGCCATCGGCCGTCGTGTTGGCGTGACGCTCGCCATGCTCCGTGTACCCGATGGCTCCGGTCTGGGCGTTCGCGGAGCGGATGTACACGCGGACCCGCTCGTCCTTCTTGATGTCGTCGAGCACGGGGCCCTGGCGCTTCGCCTCGACCGGCGTCTTCGTCTTCGTCTCGGAGCGGTGGACCTTCGTGGTCTCGTCGTCGGTCTTCGTGTCGTTCGGGCGCGGTGTGCCGGGCGACTCTCGCATCCCGCTCATCGCGCGGACTCTAGCCGACGGGCCTCTTCGTACCCGCGTTGCAGCCGCTCTGCGGTCTGCTGCATCCAACGCAGCTCGGTGATGCCGGCGCGGCAGATGACGAGCCCGCGCGTGAATGCGAGCCACGGCTTCAGCGTGCCGCCGAGGAGACCGAGCCAGGTCGCCGCGGTCGCGTCGACCTTCGGACCCTTTCCCTTCGGCTCGGCGGCCTCGGCGAACAGCGTGCCGTCGCCGGCGCGGAACTCGATGGCCCGGGCTCCGTCCGTGATCCGCAGGAGTGCGCGCCCATCGCGCGCGCCCTTCATCGCCTCGAGCACCGCGGGCGTGTCGCAGGCCGCGGTGAGGATGCGAAGCACCAGGTCCGTCACTGCCTCGGGCACGGGCTCGCTACGCGCCGCGAGGTCACGTGCCTCATCCAGTGCCGCGACGAGCGCCGCTGCCGTCACGCGAGCGGCAGGTTCGAGCGGACGCCTGCCGGCATCTCGGCCCCGCGGTGGCGCATGGAGAAGAACGCCGCCGCGCCGATCATCGCCCCGTTGTCGGTGCACAGTCGAGGCGGCGGCACGTGCAGCGGCACGCCGATGCGACGCTGGATCTCCGCACGCAACGGACCGTTCGCCGCCACGCCGCCGCCGAGCATGACGCTACGCACGCCATGTTCGGCCGCCGCGCGCGCGGTCTTCTCCGCGAGCGCTTCGACGATCGCCTTCTGGAACGACGCCGCGACATCGCCTACGGGGAACCTGCCGGGGTCCTTCTCTTCGAGCGAACGGACCAGCCTCAGCACCGCCGTCTTCAGACCCGAGAACGAGAAGTCGTAGCGATCGGCGAGCCAGGCCTTGGGCAGCGGGAACGCGTTCGGGTCGCCGTCCGTGGCCGCGCGTTCGATCTCGGGTCCGCCCGGGAAGCCCAGGCCGAGCAGGCGCGCGACCTTGTCGAACGCCTCCCCCGCCGCGTCGTCGATCGTCCGCCCGAGGAGCCGGAACTTCCGATGCGCCTCCATGAGCACGAGATCGCTGTGCGCGCCACTGACGACGAGCACGACCGCGGGCAGCTCGGGCTCGGGCCGGACGTCCTCCGTCTCCACGAGCCAGTTCGCGTACACGTGGCCTTCCAGGTGATTGACCCCGATGAACGGCAGTCCCGCCGCGAGCGCGAGCCCGCGGGCGTAGTTGGCGCCGACCAGGAGACAGCCGATGAGGCCCGGACCGACGGTCGCGGCAACGACGTCGACCTCGCGAAGCGCGGTCCCCGCGTCGCGCAACGCCTTGTCGGTGATGGGGTCGATGGACCGCAGGTGCTCACGCGCGGCGACCTCGGGCACGATGCCGCCAGTGGCCTGATGCGCGAGCTGCGTGGCGATGACGTTGGCCCGGATCCGGCGGCCGTCCTCGACGACCGCGACGCCGGTCTCGTCGCAGCTCGTCTCGATCGCGAGGATCCTCACCGGTCCTGCTCCACCCGGTCCGACCCGTTGTCCAGATCCTTGCGCAGCGTCGCGAGGCGATCCTTCACCACCCGGTCCTTCAGCCGCTCGGTCCACATGATGAGCGCGTCCTCGTTGTTGTCGCTGTAGTAGCGGCGGCGCACGCCGGCACGGCGAAAGCCGTACTTCTCGTAGAGCTTCTGCGCGGCGAGATTCGACGCGCGCACCTCGAGGGTGAGCCACTCCGCGTTCATCACCACCGCGATCTCGAACAGCCGCTGCAGGAGCCGCTCGCCGATTCGCAGCCGTCGATGGTCAGGGTGCACCGCGAACGTCGTGATGTGCGCTTCGTCGACCATCAGCCACAGCCCGGCGTACCCGACGGTGTGCTGGCCGCTCCGCGCCACGACGTACCGGGCGTTCCGGTTCTGGGTGAGCTCGTGCCGAAAGGCGTTCGCGGGCCACGGCACGGGAAACGAGCTGCGCTCGACCTCTTGCACGGCATCGATGTCATCGAGGGTCATGTCGTCGATGACGACGGGGGCGACTGAGACCATGGGTATCTGTCTAGACCTATGCCGTGCGCTTCGGAAGTCCGAGCGAGGCGTCATCGGTCGGCGGCGGCGCGAACGGCTGGGCGAAGCTCCCGCCCATGGCGGGCTGGCGCACGTAGATGGGCTCGAGCGCGCCGAGGGGTGCCTGCGTGCGCTCGGCCAGCTCGTTCCATCCGAGCTCGGCGAGGTAGCCGGCCCGCCGCATGCGCGACGCGGGCGGGGCGAACAGCGCGTACGGACCGAGCAGATCGCGGAGCGTCGACTCGGCCTCTTCGTCGATCTCGCCGACGAACAGCGTGTGGCTCCCGATCTGCCTGCAGATGTCGACGAGCGGTCCGACGATGAATGGGGAGCGGCGGGCCCACTTGCGATTGCGCTCCTGATAGAGCGCGGCGTAGTACTCGCGACGGCCGGCCGGGAGCAACGGACACGTGCGCAGCTTCGACGAGGCGTGCGGGTACGCGAGCACGTCGAGCGTCGAAACGCCGACGAGGGCGGCGCCGCCACCGCGGGCGAGGCCCTGCGCTGCGGCGATGGCGACGCGCAGGCCGGTGAACGAGCCGGGGCCGGTTGCGACGGCGACCTTGTCGATCGTCTGGATCTGCTGGCGGGAGAGGCCGAGTAGCCGTTCGATCGTGGGGAACAGATCCTCCGCATGCCGGCGTTGGGCGTGCCACGTCTCCTCCGCGAGCACCGCGGTCCCATCGAAGATCGCGACCGAGGCCCACTCGGTGGAGGTATCGATCGCGAGGAGCGCGCTCACGGGGTCTTCTCACCGAACGCGTCGTCGCGCAAGGCGTTGACCAGCCGCCGCGAACGCGGCCCGGTCGGCTCGATGGTCACCTTCCGCTTGGTCTCCGCCACGTGCTCCAGGCGGACGTCGACCCGATCCGCCGGGAGCTCATCGCCGGCCCGGTCGGGCCACTCGATCACCGTGACGCCGCCGGAGTCGAGGGCCTCCTCCCAGCCCGTCGAACCGAGCTGGCTCTGCTCGAGGCGGTACAGATCGAGGTGGTAGAGGGGCAGCCGTCCGCCGAAGTGCTCGTGCAGGATGATGAAGGTCGGGCTCGTGACGGTGTCCTCGTCGATGCCGAGACCGATGGCGAGGCCCCGGGCCAACACCGTCTTGCCCGCGCCGAGCTCGCCCCAGAGCGCGATGACGTCGCCGGCCTCGGCGTGCGCCGCGAGCCGTTCGCCGAGGCGTTCGGTATGGAGCGACGAGTGGCTGACGAGATCGATCGCGCTCGGATCAGCCGGACCGCGAGTGCTGCGCTTCGAATTGGCGGCGTTCACGAACGAGCCGAATGCTAAGGCCGACGAACGCACCGAAGACGACGGCCCACACGCCCATGTACCAGGTCCACGGAACGCAGAAGAGGAGCAGGCCACCGTCGCACGCGAGCGATCCGACGAGCGGGACGAGCCCAGCGAACCCGACCCACGTGCGGTAGCGCTTGAGGCGCGCCTCGCGCAGCCGGTGCTCCTCGAGCGCGCGCCGCTTAACGCGGCGCGTCATAGGGCAGGACGTTCGGGATCGGGATGACGCCGTCCTTGGTCGCGAGGCCTTCGCAGAACGCGCCGCTCGCGAAGCCCGTCACGCCGGTCAGGCTCGTCTCGCCTTCGAGCGGACGCACCCCACCGAAGTCGCCGGCGAGCACGAGCGCGGGCGCATCGAGCGATGCGTCCAGCATCGCTTCGGGCGCGAACACGAACAGCCGTGCCGACGCGACATTGATCGCGGCGCGCCGGCCCTCGAAGGCGACGAACGGCCGGTAGATCTCGTTCGGGAGCGGCGCGTGGCCGAATCCAAGGAGACAGAGGATGGTGGGCCGGTCCTCGACGGTCGCGCCGCCGGATGCGGTCACCTCATCGCCGTACACGACGCGCAGGCCGCCCGCCGGTGCCGCTCCGGCGACGAGACCCGCGACCCCACAGGCGTGCGCGCGCGTGATCGCTTCCGCCGCGATGCGCGCCCCACCCACGACGATGCGATCGCGCCGGCGGATGTCGACCCGGCCCGGCAACAGCTCGTCGGTCGGGGCATCGACCCCGAGCGCGAGCTCGCCGAACGCGTCCGGACCGTACGCGGCGACGCCGGCCAGCCCCCAGGCCGATCCTTCGACCGTGACGGCGGCATCGTCGGAGCGCATGACCGTCCCATCCATCGACGCACGGACCGTCCATGTCCCGGTGATCGGCGCGATGTAGAAGTCGCCTGCCTGCGAGCGGTGGATGAAGCGGCCGTCGATCGGCGCGGTCGCCGCGCGAACGAAGCGACGGCCGGTGCGGGCCAGCACCGTCCCGCGGGTGACGTCGCTCCCCGGCCGCACGCGCGCGACGCGATCCACGTCATCGGGGTCGAGCCCGAGCTTCCTCGCTCCGGAGACCCGCACAGGCGATCCGAGCAGCGCGCCGCTCGCGATCGGATCGCCCGCGCGAACGAGGGCACCGACGTCGGGCCGCGCCGAGACGCCGAGCGGCAACGGATGGTCGACGACCCAACGCCCGTAGCGCCAGCCCATCAGGCCACCTCGCTCACGCCGATGTCCAGAGCGGCGAACCAGCCGACCAGCGTCGGGATGCGTTCCGCGTCGCGCGGCGGCAGCAGCAGCGGCCGGCCGCGGGCGTCGACGATGATCCCGAGGTCGCCGGCGATCCCGCGCGTGCGCACAGGGGTGCCGGTGACCTCCACGTTCGCGACTCCCCGATGACGGACGCTGAAGAACGCGCCCGAGACGAGCTCCTCGTCCTGATAGTCGACGCCGTTCACGCGCAGCTTGCTCCGCCGGCCCGGCGTGACCGGGACCACGAACGCGATCGGCGCGAGCCGCGCGGCGAGCTCCTCGGCGATCGCGGCCGCGGGGTCTCCGCCCTGCGCGCGGATCCGCGCGGCGTACGCACCGATCGCGACGAGCGCCTCGTCCGCGTCGCGGTAGAGCGTCGTCGGCTTCGGCGAGGCCAGCCCATCGATCGCCACGAGCGCGGTGTGGGCGGCGCGCGCGCACGATGCGGCCGCGCCGGTGACGATCGTGAGCGGCGCATCGCGAAGCGGGCCGGCGAGGCCCGCCGCCCCGGCGTCGGCCAGTGCGTGGCTCACGGACTCGTGCGCGAGCGCGATCTCGAGCGCCAGCGCGCTCGCTTCCGACGCGACCGCATCCGGCCACCGCGCGCGGTTGAACACGCGCTCGAGCATGGTCGGGGCGTCGATCGCCCAGGGGATCCACCGCCGCACGCCATCGAGGCCGGCCCGGCCAACGGTCCGGTCCGCTGCCGTCCCGGAGCCGAGCGACGCGACGTGCGCGGCGGTGATCGTCCCGTCCACGCTCGCGCGCACCAGTGAGGTCGAGCCGCCGGCGACGTCGATCACGAGCGCGTCCGATCCGCGCGCCGCGATGAGCCGGGCCAGCTCCTCGAGGGCCTCGTCGCGCAACACCATCGTCGCGTCCGTGCCCCGTCGGAAGTCTCGGGCCCGATGCGCGAATGCGCTGATCCCATCGGGCCGCCGCGGATCCGGCAGCAGCTCCACCGCGAAGCCGACGGCCGCGGCCTTCACGCGGAGCGCCGCATGACTCTCGCCGGCGACGACGACGCGTGGTGCGGGCGAGCGGTCCGCGCACCCGAGCCGCAGCGCTTCGACCAGATCGACGATGCCGTCGGCCTCGCGGCGTTCCGCGGCGAGCGCGAGCACGAGGTCGGGGCGTGCGTCACGCACCGCGGCCGCGCGCTCGGTGAACGACCGCGCGTCGTTCACGCGCAGGAGGAGTACGAGCTCGGCCCCTGACGCGAGCACCGCTCGGCGAAGGACGCGTTCGAGATCGGGCGCGGCGCCGGCGAGCACGGCGACGCGCATGGCGCCACCGAACGCGACGCGGATCGGCCCGTCGCCGGCCTCGGACGGGATCCGCTCGTCCGCCGGGACGGTCGCGGACCCGCCAAGGGTCGCAGTCGTATCGCGCTCTTCGACGGTCCAGCGGCGAACGCGCGCCTCGAGCGCGACATCCACCGTCCGGAGCAGCGGCGGCGGGGCGCTGCCCGCGGTCACCGCGCCCGAGCGGGCTGGCGCGACGCGGCGTCGGCGAACGCGCGGAACATGCGCGTGCCCGCGGCGGACATGTCAGGATCCGCGGAGCGCTCGGGGTGCCACTGCACAGCGACGAGCCAGCGACGCGCCGGGTCCTCGAAGGCCTCGACCAGCCCGTCGATACGCGCGGTCGGCACGAGGCCCGGCGCGAGGTCGCCATCCGCGACTGCCTGATGATGCCGGGCGTTGACGCTGAACGGGGCGGTGCCGCAGGCCTCGGCCAGCTTGGATCCGGACTGCGCGGTCGCGACGTGCGGGACGATGGGGCCGTTCGCCTCGCGATGCCCATCGACGTGCTGCACGAGCGAGCCGCCGTACGCGACGTTGATCACCTGGAAGCCGCGGCAGATGCCGAGGATCGGGAGATCGCGTTCCCGCGCGCCCGCGAGGAGCTGCAGCTCCAGGGCATCGCGCGCCGGGTCCGCCGGCTCCGTCCTCGGGTCGGGCGCGGCGTGGTACCGCTGCGGCTCGAGGTCCTCGCCGCCGCTGAGACACAGCGCGTCGAACTCCAGGGGTGCGGCGCCGCTGGCATCCACGGCGATCACGTCGAAGCCCGCGTCGCTCAATGCTTTCGTGTACTGCCCGCGCGAACGGACGCGGAGCTCGCTCCCGTTGAGCACGGACAGCGTGACGACGACCCGCGGAGCCACGCTAGGAAGTATGCGGTCTTTCGAGGCTGTCCCGATCGATGAGCTCCACGAGGATCCCGCCCGACGCGCGCGGGTGCAGGAACGCGACGTCGCCCTGGGCCCCGCGGCGCGGTTGCCGATCGATGAGCTCGGTGCCGCGGGCCTCGAGCGCGCGCAGCTCCGCAGGCAGATCGTCTACGACGAAGCAGACGTGATGCAGCGCCGACTTCCCGCGTTCGGCGAGGAAACGCGCGACGCCCGACTCGGTGTCCGTCGGCTCGATGAGCTCGATGCGGGTATCCCGCCCGGTCAGGAACACCGCGCGCACATGCTGGTCCGAGAGCTCGCGGACGGGCCCTGGCCGCAGCCGGAGCGTGTCGCGGTAGAACGGGATGGCGGCATCGATGGACGGAACGACGATCGACACGTGATGCAGCTCGCCGGCGCCGCGCTGGTCCGGCGTCATCCGCGGTCAGCCGGCACGTACGCGCCGAACGAGGCCCGGAGGTCGGTGCAGATCTCCCCGAGGGTCACGTCGCCATCGAGCGCGGCGACGATCGCCGGCATGAGGTTCGCCGAACCGGCGGCGGCCGTAGAGAGATCCGACCGCAGCCGAGCCGTGCGGGATGCGTCCCGACGCTCGCGCAGCGCGGCAAGGCGCTCGCGCTGCCGCTTGGCCACGGACTCGTCGACCGTGAGGGTGGTGATCTTCGCGTCCGCCTGCGTCGATGCGAAGGCGTTGACCCCGACGACGATGCGGGTCTTCGCCTCGACCTCGCGCTGGTACCGGTACGCGGAGTCCTCGATCGCCCGTTGCTGGTAACCGCGCTCGATCCCGGCGAGGGCCCCGCCCAATCCGTCGATCGTGGCCAGCTCCGCGAAGACGCGCTCCTCGATGTCGGCGGTGAGCGTCTCGACGAGGTAGGCGCCACCCAGCGGGTCGATCGTCTCCGCGACGCCCGACTCCTCGGCGATCAGCTGCTGCGTGCGGAGGGCGATGCGGGCCGACTCCTCGCTCGGCAGCGCGAGCGCCTCGTCGTACGCATTCGTGTGCAGCGACTGCGTACCGCCAAGGACGGCGGCCAGAGCCTCGATCGTGGTCCGCACGATGTTGTTCCGAGGCTGTTGGGCGGTGAGCGTCGAGCCCATCGTCTGCGTATGGAATCGGAGCGCGAGGGAGCCGGCCTCCGACGCGTGGAATCGCTCCCGCATGAGGCGCTCCCAGATGCGGCGGGCTGCGCGGAACTTGGCGACCTCCTCGATGAGGGTCGCGTTCGCGGCGAAGAAGAAGGACAGCTGGCCCGCGAAGGCGTCGACCACGAGCCCACGATCGACCGCGGCCTGGACGTAGGCGATCGCATTCGCGAACGTGAACGCGAGCTCTTGGACCGCGTCCGCTCCGGCCTCCCGGATGTGGTAGCCCGAGATGCTGATCGGGTTCCATCGCGGCAGGTGCTCCGTGCAATACGCGATGACGTCGGTGACGAGGCGCATCGACGGTCGGGGCGGATAGATATAGGTGCCGCGCGCGATGTACTCCTTGAGGATGTCGTTCTGGGTCGTCCCGCCGATGCGCTCGAGGGGGACGCCCTGCCGCTGCGCGATGGCGACGTACATCGCAAGCAGGATCGGGGCGGTCGCGTTGATGGTCATGGAGGTCGTGACCTGGTCGAGCGGGATGTCGCGCATCAACAGCGCGAAGTCGTCGAGCGACGAGATCGAGACCCCGACCTTCCCCACCTCGCCCAGGGCGCGCGCGTCGTCGGCGTCGAAGCCCATCTGCGTCGGCAGATCGAATGCCACCGACAGGCCGGTCTGCCCCTGCGAGAGCAGGTACCGGTATCGCGCGTTCGACTCATCAGCTGAGCCGAAGCCCGCGTACTGCCGCATCGTCCACAGCCGGCCGCGATACATCGTCGGCTGCACGCCTCGGGTGAACGGCGGATCGCCTGGGACACCGAGCCGCGAGACGGCGGCGTCGTACTCGGCGTCGGCGGTCGCGTACGGCGGCATCGGCTGGCCGTAGGTGGTCTTGAACTCGCCACGCTCACTCACGGGTTCGATGCTAGTCATCGGCGGTCAGCGCGCCCGGAGCACGAGGACATCCGCGTCCGGGATGCGCGCGCGGGTGGACCACATCGGATGCAGCTCGCCCCGGAGCCACAGCGGTGTCTGGTCGCCCCAGTGGCGGGAGAGCGGCTGGCCCGATTGTCCGGTGGGCAGGATCGCGCGCGATGCGTCGAGATCGCCGAGGTCGACGAGCATCCGCTCCGAGGCGTGGCTTCGCACCGCGTAGGGCGTCGCGAGCGAGTACGCGCCGTTGTTCACTGAGTAGCCGTCGCCCGCGCGCTCGTACGGCCCGATGTCGAACAGACCGCGCAGTGGACCGGGGAGCCCGGGCGAGAGCGGGTGCGCGAACGTCACGGTGTGCAGCGTGCCCCAGCGCCAGCGGGCCGGGTCCGCCCCCAGGCGGTCGCGGAGCTCAGCGGTCGCGTCGTCGAGGGCGACGGCGCTCAGGGCATCGCGGCCGGTGAGCCCCGGGTCCGCGAGCGCGACGAACCACGGGTCGGTCGAGCGCGGCAGCATCTTGAACAGCGCGAACGTGGGCCGGCCGTTCGCAAGGTAGTCGGCGTACACCGCGTCGCCGAGCTTGTCGTGGAACGTCCGATCGCAGAGGTGCACGAGCCACGACGCGTAGATCGCGGCAGCCGCGGAATCGACCGACAGCGTGCCGTCCCACCGGCGCACGAGATCCTGCGCCGTCGCCGCGAGCGGCGAGCGCGGCGTCGCGGAGAGGATCGCGTCGCGGAACGCGTTGACCGGGGGCGAGGTGTAATCGGTCTGGATCGCGCGAAGCGTCTCGATCGTCGCCCCGCGCAGGTCGCGGACCGCGTCGAGCAGGTGGCCAGCACGAAATCCGGGATCCCACTCGCCGATGAACGCGGCCGACGCCGGATCGGTCACCGGACGGTCGTTGGCGTTCACGATGTAGCCCTCGGGCGAGTCGGCGCGGCTCGGGTTCGCGCTCGCCGGCAGGACGCCGCGCCACTCGTACTCGCCGGTCCACCCCGGCACCGGCAGGCGGCCATCGCCCTTCGCCCGGTCGGGCAGCGCGCCCGCGAGGACGTAGCCGATGTGCCCGTCCACGTCGGCGTAGCACGCCGACAGCGTCGCACCGGAGACGTCGGCCATCGCCGCCCGGAAGCTCGTCCAGCCCGTCGCGCGCGTAGCCCCGAGCAACGCATCCATCGACCGGCCCCCGTCGAGCGCCGTCCACCGCAGCGCGAGCGGCGCCAGCTGGTTCTTGAGGACGTTCTGCATGAGCGGGCCATGCCGGGTCACGAGCACATCGAGCCGCACCGGATCGGCCCTCCCCTTCACGGCAATGAGCTCGTGGATGCCGGTCGCGGCCTCGGACGCTCCGTTGAACATGAACCGTCTCGGATCGGTCGGGTCGGGCTGCTCCACGAAGAAGTCCTGCACGTCCGCGTAGGCCACCGTGAAGGTCCACGCCACGTGCGCGTTGTGCCCGATGGCGATCCCGGGGAGCCCGGGGATCGAGAAGCCCGCGGCGTCGTAGCCCGCACCGTGGAGGCCGACCTCGTACCAGATCGCCGGATTGCGGACCGACAGATGCGGATCGCCCTCGAGGAGCGGTTTTCCCGAGGCCGTGCGCGGACCGGCGAGCGCGACGCAGTTCGAACCAAGGCCATTCCCGGCGTCCCCGAACAGCGCGCGCAGGCCGTCGACGCCCACGAACGCGGCCGGGGAGCGGAATGCGTCGGCGACCATCGCCCATGCGCCATCCGTGAGCGCCGCCGGTGGGCGCAGATCGCTGTCGGGGAACAGCGTCGCGAGGGCGGCCGGGCCGGCGCGCGCGGCGACGTTGGCCCGTGACAACTCGGTCCCGTAATTCGTAGCGAGGTCGAACGACTCGAGCTTCAACACGACGAGCGAATCGATGAGCGTCCACGGCGCGGGCGTGTACCCGAGCAGCCTGAATTCGATCGGGAGGGCTCCGCCCCGCTGCTCGAGGAGCTTGTTGACCCCTTCCGCGAACGCGCCGAGCGCGGCCCGCGTCTGGTCCGAGAGCAGGGCCGCATCGAGCTGCGCCGCGCGGGCCAGCCCGATCGTGCGGATGAACGTGTCCGTCTCGAGGCCGGGTTCGCCGAGGATCTCCGACAGTGTGCCCCGGCCGGTCCGGCGGAAGAGGTCCAGCTGGAACAGCCGGTCCTGTGCGGTCGCGTATCCCTGGAGAAAGAACAGATCGTGCGCAGTCTGCGCGTAGATGTGCGGTACGCCGTAGGGGTCGCGAACGATCTCGCCGCGATCGTCCAGACCGATGAGCCGATAGTCGCCGTCGAGCGTCGCCTGCGGCTGGTACACGAGGAACGCAAGCGCGCCGAGGACGGACACGACCAGCAGGATGGCGATCGTGACCGCGGCCGCGCGCCGGCGCCTCACTGCGAGCGGATGACGATGAGCAGCGTGCCCCCTTCCACCTTCGTGCCTTCCGTGACGGCGATCTGCGCGACGGTGCCCGCGTGCGCCGCTCGCAGCTCGTTCTCCATCTTCATCGCTTCGAGGGTCACGAGCGCGTCGCCTTCGTTGACGGCCGCGCCTTCCGTCACGTGCACACGCTTCAGCAGCCCGGGCATCGGCGCGCGGATCTCCTGGCGCGCGCTCGCGGACCGGCCTCCGGCGCGGCCCCCGGCCACCGCACGCTCGTCGGCGATCTCGAGCCGCACCTCGTCGCCATCGACCCACGCCCGATCGTCGGCGAGGAACGCGACCTCGTGCGCCAGCCCGTCGATGACGACGGACCACACCCGGCCGGGCACCGCTTCCGCCAGATCGGCCGCGATCACCCGGTCGCCGACCAGGAATCGACCTTCGGGCGTGACTTCGATCGCAAGATCGCGGTCGCCGGCGCGGACGGCGTACCTCAATGCCGCATGTCCAGCCGCGCGGCCGCGGTCCACGGTGTCGCGGAGTCCGCGACCGGACGGGGAGCGGAGCGCAGGCGCGCGATCCCAGCGAGCGCCGTGGCGATGGCCGCGCTTTCGGTGATCTCCGGTGGCCCGGGCCGGTCCCAGTGCGTTGCGACGTAGTCGGTGTCGTAGCGACCCGTGAGGAAGTCCTGCTCCCCTAATACAAAGGAGTGGAACGGGAGCGAGGTCGGCACCCCGGCGACGATCATCTCGCGCGCTGCCCGCCGCGCCCGGGCGAGCGCGGTCGCCCGATCCGGCCCCCAGGCGATCAGCTTCGCGAGGAGCGGGTCGTACTCCGTCGGTACGGTCATCGGTGCCACGAGACCCGAATCCATCCGGATCCCCGGGCCGCTCGGCTCGCGCACGAACTCGATCCGGCCACCGTGCGGCAGGAATCCGGCGAACGGGTCCTCGGATGTGATCCGCAGCTCGATCGCCGCGCCCGTCCGCCGGACACCGTCTTGGGCGAACGGCAGCCGGTCCCCCGCCGCGATCCGCAGCTGCAAGGCGACCAGATCGAGGCCCGTGACCAGCTCCGTGACCGGGTGCTCGACCTGCAGCCGGGTGTTCATCTCGAGGAACACGAAGCTCCCATCGGGCGCGACCAGGAACTCGGCGGTGCCGGCGTTCACGTAGCTCGCGGCCGCAGCCACCTTCACGGCCGCCGCGCCGAGCTGCTCGCGAAGCGCGTCGCTGACGCCGGGGCCGGGCGTCTCCTCGATGAGCTTCTGGTGCCGGCGCTGGATCGAGCAGTCGCGCTCCCCCAGCCACACGACGTTGCCGTGGGCATCCGCGAGCACCTGCACCTCGACGTGGCGGGCGGGATGGACGAGCCGCTCCATCAGCAGGGCCGGCGCGCCGAAGGCCGTCGTCGCTTCGCCGGTCGACGCGCGCCACGCCGCGGCGAGCTCGCTGGCAGCGCGCACGATTCGCATGCCCTTGCCCCCACCACCTCCGGCGGGTTTGAGCAGGACTGGATAGCCGATGCGCTGGGCGACGGTCCGCGCCTCGGCTTCGTCGGTCAGCGGCTGCATCGTTCCCTCCGCGACCGGCACCCCCGCCGCTGCGGCCAATCGCCGGGCGCTCGTCTTCTCGCCGAGCGCGCGCTGTACGGTGCCGGGCGGCCCGACGAAGGCGATGCCCGCCACAGCCACCGCATCCGCGAACTCGGCGTTCTCGCTGAGGAAGCCGTAGCCCGGGTGGATGGCGTCGCACCCCGCGCGCTTCGCGACCGCGACGATCCGCTCGATGTGCAGGTAGCTCTCGCGCGGCGACGCCGCGCCGATCGGATACGCCTCGCCCGCGGCACGCACGTGCGGCGCGGTGCGGTCGACGTCGCTGTAGACCGTGGCCGTCGCGATGCCGAGCTCACGGCACGTCCGCATCACCCGGAGCGCGATCTCGCCGCGGTTGGCCACGAGGACCTTGCGGAAGGGCGTTGCGGTTATAGCGGGATGTTCCCGTGCTTCTTCTTCGGATTCGTGTCCCGCTTGCCGGCGAGCGCGCGCAGCGCGGCGATGAGCCGCGGCCGCGTCTCGTGGGGCTCGATGATGTCGTCGAGATAGCCGCGCGCGGCCGCCGCGTACGGATTGGCGTACTTCGCGGCGTACTCGTTCGTGAGCTGGGTCCGCTTCTTGTCCGGGTCCTTCGCCTTCGCCAGCTCGTCCTTGTACAGGATGTTGACCGCGCCTTCGGCTCCCATGACCGCGATCTCCGCGCCTGGCCATGCGACGTTGTAGTCGCCGCGGATGTGCTTGCTCGACATCACGTCGTAGGCACCGCCGTAGGCCTTCCGCGTGATGACCGTGAGCTTGGGCACCGTCGCTTCGGCGTACGCGTAGAGCAGCTTCGCGCCGTTGCGGATGATGCCGCCGTGCTCCTGCTCCGTGCCCGGAAGGAACCCCGGCACGTCGACGAGCGTCACGAGCGGAATATTGAACGCGTCGCAGAACCGCACGAAGCGGGCGGCCTTGATCGAGGCGTTGCTGTCGAGGACGCCGGCAAGGATCATCGGCTGCTGCGCCACGATCCCGACGCTCTGCCCATCGAACCGCGCGAACGCGACGATGATGTTCTGGGCCCACTCCGCGTGGACCTCGAGGTGCTTGCCGTCGTCGACGATGCGCCGGATCACGTCCTTCATGTCGTACGGCTTGGCCGCCGACTCCGGGATGAGCTCGTCGAGCTCCCGGTCCTGACGGTCGATCGGATCGTCCGTCGCAAGGCGCGGCGCGGGATCGAGATTATTGGAGGGGATGTAGCCGATGAGCTCGCGCAACAGTGCCGCGCAGCGGACTTCGTCATCCGCCACGAAGTGCGCGACCCCGGACCGGCGCGCGTGCGTCTCCGCCCCGCCGAGCTCGTCGAACGTCACGTCCTCGTGGGTCACCGCCTGCACGACGTTCGGTCCCGTCACGAACATGTAGGAGGTGTCCCGCACCATGGCGACGAAGTCGGTGATCGCCGGCGAGTACACGGCGCCGCCCGCGCAGGGGCCCATGATCGCCGAGAGCTGGGGCACGACGCCGCTCGCGAGCACGTTGCGCAGGAAGATGTCGGCGTAGCCCCCGAGCGAGACGACGCCCTCTTGGATGCGCGCGCCACCGCTGTCGTTCAACCCGATGATCGGCGCGCCGTTCCGCATCGCCTGGTCCATGACCTTCACGATCTTCGCCGCGTGGGCCTCGGCCAAGGATCCGCCGAAGACGGTGAAATCCTGCGAGAACACGTAGACCAGCCGCCCGTCGATCCGCCCGAAGCCGGTCACCACCCCATCGCCCAGGACCTGGTCGGCGTCGGGGACGTGCTCGCTGGGCCGCGCCGCGACGAACGCGTCGAGCTCCACGAAGCTGCCCTCGTCGACGAGCAGGTCGATGCGCTCGCGGGCCGTGAGCTTTCCCTTGGCGTGCTGCTGCGCGATCCGGTCGTCGCCGCCGCCGCGCGCGGACTGCGCGCGCAGCGCCTCGAGTCGTTCGATGGGGGTGGTCATCGCGGTCGAGGATAGGAGCAGGGCGCCGGACCGCGACGAATGGCCCGCTCGCGCGACAGACGAGCAGTACCGCGTGGAGGTTTGCCGTGACCCTGTTCCAACGTTCGTTCCTGGGCCTGTTCGCCGTGGGCATCCTGCTCATCGCCTTCGTGCTGACCGCTAAGGGGACCGCCGTAGCGGCAGTCGCCCCGCCCGCCGGTCCGGCCGTCTTGAACACCATCGCCGGCGACTCGAACGGCGGGATCGCCCGCGGGCTCGTCACGACGGGCGCGGGATACGTGAAGGCCCGCCCGGACATGGTCGAGGTGTCGCTGGGCGTCACCGCGACCGCCGAGACGGCCGCAGCGGCGCAGAGCGCGATCGCCGAGCGCGAAGCGCGCGTCCTCGACCGGGCCGCGAAGCTCGGGATCCCGGCACGCGACACGAAGACCGCGAGCTATCGCATCGACCCGCAGTACAGCTACCAGCCTGGCACCCCCGCGCGGATCACCGGCTACCTGGCCCAGGAGACGGTCATCGTCATCGTCCGCGACGTCGAGGCGATCGGGGCGGCGCTGGACACGTTCGTCCAGGACGAGGGCGCGATGACCACGACGATCCGCTTCACCCTCAGCGACCCGAAGGCGCCGCAGGCGCAGGCTCGCGACCTCGCCATCGCGGACGCCCGGGCGAAGGCCGAGGCGATGGCCAAGGCGGCAGGCATCAAGCTTGGAAGGATCGTCGCGATCGCGGACGCCCTCCTTCCGCCGCAGTCGAACATCGACCGGACGACGTACACGCAGCTGGTGAAGTCCCCCACCCAGATCCCGGTCAGCGACCTGGATGTGAACGTTTCGGTGCAGGTCCAGTTCGAGACCGACTAACGGATTGGGAGACGGGGGCGACGCGGCCTAGGGTGTCCCGGTCGTGTTCGAACGGCGCCGGCGTACCGCCACCGCGGCGCTCGTGCTCGCTGCGTGTCTCGCGCTCGGAGCGGTCGCGGCAGAGCGCTCGCTGTGGTACGAGACGACGGACTTTTACTGCCTCTGGTCCGCCGCGCGGCTGGTCGCCGCTCGTCAGGATCCGTACGACGAGGCGATCTGGGCGGCGGCGACGGGCGGGCTCCACCCCGATCCGCGCGGGCCACTCGCGCCGAGCTCCTGCGCCGCCCGGTACAGCTATCCGCTCTGGACGGCGTTCGCCATGGTCCCGATCGGCATCCTGTCGCTTCCCGCGGGGGCAGTCGCGTGGATGGCCCTCTCGCTCGTCGCGACGGTCGTCGGCGCGGCCGCGTCATGGCGCGCGAGCGGCGGCGGGCGCGCCATGACCCTCCTCTTCGCCGCGATCGTGCTGACCGCACAGCCCCTGTGGTTGCTGGTGATCAGCGGCCAGCTCACCGGCATCGCCCTCGGGCTCGCGGGTGTCGCCGCACTGCAGCTCGCTCGGGGCCGGGACGCGAGTGCGGGGGTCGCCTTCGGGCTGTTGGCACTGAAGCCGCAGCTCGTCGCGCTCAGCGGTCCGCTGCTCGTCGGCTGGGGGCTCGTCGCCCGGCCGCGCGCGGCGCTCGGGGCGGGCGCCGTCCTCGTGACGCTGCTCGTCCCCACGCTCGTCGTCTCACGGCAGTGGCCGCTCGAGTGGATCGCGGAGCTCGCCGGCCGCAGGCTGCGCGTCGCATCGCTCCTACCGACGGCGTGGGGCCTCTCGGCGGACCTCTTCGGCACGGTGCTCTTCGCGCCCGTCCTGATCGCCGCGGTCACCGGTATCGCGTGGTATCTCGCCCGACGGCGTGCGACCCCGGTCGGCGTCGGGTGCATCGCCCTCGCGATCTCGGTCTTCGGGACGCCGCACGCCTGGAGCTATGACCACCTCGTGCTGGTGCTGCCGTGGGCGTACAGCCTCGCGATCGCCGCGCGAGCTGCCGGCCCGGCCCGGCTCGGCCTCCTCATCGGCACGGTGGCCGTGGCGTCGCTCCTTCCCTGGACCTTGTATGCGATCGCCTTCACGCGAGGCGGAGAAACGCTGAACGCGCTCGTCCCGGCCTTCACCGCGATCCTGGTAGCTGCCGCGATCGGTAGCCAGCCGGACCGCGGCTCATCTGCGGTTAGCGGTAGACCGCCGGGGCTCGACGCCACGACTCGAACGCCGCCTGGTCGTGCGACGGGAAGGCCCGATCGAGGTCATCCCTGACGAGCGAGCGGATGAGCGCGAGCGACGCCTTCCCGGCCTCGGGATCTTGCCCGGGGATCTCGCCCCGCTCGAGATTCGCGCGCGTGAATGCCGCGTCGCCGCACAGCACGACCCGCCCCGTCTCAGCGAGGTCGACGACCAGCGACTGGTGGCCCGGCGCGTGGCCGGGCGTGGGCACGACCTCGATGCCGGCGGCGACGCGCGCCCGGCCTGACGCCGGCATGTAGCGAAGGCCCGGGTCGTCCCAGTAGATGGCGGGAAAGTTCGCGCGGCCCTTCGCGTACGCCAGGTGCTCGCCCTGCACGATGAACGTCGCGTTGGGGAACGCACGATTGTTGCCGGCGTGGTCGAAATGGAGGTGGCTGTTCACGACCACCGTGACGTCCGCGGGCATCACACCGAACGACGCGAGCCGCGTGACGATGGCGTCCTCGGCCGTCATCGTGATCTGCATCGCCGGGTTCGCGCCGAAGGTCGCTTCCGGCCGCTCGACGTGCACCGGGTGCAGGCCGGTGTCGAACACGATCAGCCCTTCGGGCGTCCGCAACAGCGCCGACCACACCGGGCATTCGACGAACTGGTCGCGCGCCGGGCTCTCGAGCCACGGTGCGAACGCGGAGCGCGCGAGCGTGACCGCGCCGGTGCGGAAGATCGTGAGCTCGATCGTCACCCGTCCAGGAGCTCCTCGACCGCGCGGTACGGGTCGAGCTCACGGGTGGCCACGCGGGCGACCGCGTCGGACACGCGCTGCGAGCCGAGGCGTGATTCCAATCGCTTGACGAGCGCGTCCCGAAGGAGCGCTTCGACCTCCTGGCGCGCCGCGCCGGCACGCCG
>JALYKF010000148.1 GCA_030774905.1 Chloroflexota bacterium | reverse complement strand
ACTTCATGCCGAGCGCAGGCTACTATCTGCTCCGCGACCAGCAGCAGGTGCTGAGCTACGCGCCGCAGTCAGGCGTGACCGGCCTCCTCTTCGACCGCACGTTCGGCCTGCTCAGCCACACACCGCTGTACTTCCTGGCCTTCGTCGGGGTGCCGAGCCTCGTCCGGGCGCTGCGTGCGGGGCGCGCGCCGCTCCTCGCGCCGCTGTTTGCCGGATCGCTCATCCTCATCGTCTATATCGGCAGCATCGCGTACTGGTGGGCGGACGGCGCCCCGCCGTCCCGCTATCTCGTCGCCGCCATGCCGCTGTGGGTGATCGGTCTCGGCTTCGGGCTCGAACGCCTGCGCGGGCTCCGCTGGAGCTGGCTGCTCGTGCTCGCCCTGCTCATCCCGTCCGCGGTGGTGAGCTTCATCTTCATGATCACGCCGGCCGAGCGCTACGACCTGGCGCTCGACGTCATCCGCACCGGGTACCCGGGCCGGCTGTGGGTGGAGTTCGCGACCTGGTTCCACTGGAACGCCGGACTGGTGTTCCCCTCGATCCCTCGAGCCGACAGCTCCGCCCTGTACCTCTCGCTGGTCTGGTGGGCGATCGCCCTCGCATTCGTGGTGCTCGGCATCCAACGCCGGCGCGCGACGCCCGCGGACTAGCATCGCCTTCATGCGCGACAGCGGTCCGGCGGCCACGGAGAAGCGAACGGCGACGAGCGAACGCCGCCCGCTGACGATCCTCTTCGCGGACATCGCGGGCTCGACGAGCATCGCCGAGAAGCTCGACCCCGAGGACTGGACGGTCCTGGTCGGCACGGCGTTCGAGCGCCTCAATGCGATCGCCTCCCGCTATGACGGCACGGTCGCGCGGCTCATGGGCGACGGCGTCCTCGTGTTCTTCGGCGCGCCGGTCGCGCATGAGGACGATCCCGAGCGCGCGGTCCGCTGCGGGCTCGACATGGTCCGGGAGATCGCCGGCCTCGGCGGCGGCGCGCACGCCGCGCATGCGGTCCCGCTCCAGGTGCGGGTCGGCATCAACACCGGCCCGGTCGTGGTCGGCATGGTGGGCACTGACATCGCGCGCGAGTACACGGCCATGGGCGACGCGGTGAACATCGCCGCACGCATGCAGGCGGCGGCGCCGCCGGGCGGCGTCATGATCACCGCCGCGACCCACCGCTTCGTCGCGCCGCTCGTCGAGGCGATCGACGCCGGCCGGCTCGAGCTCAAGGGCAAGGCCGAGGCGGTCCACGGGTTCCAGGTGACCGGGCTCAAGCGAGGCGCGGTGAGCACCCGCGGGCTCGGCGACGACGTCCACTCGACGATGATCGGCCGCGACGAGCAGCTGCAGCGGCTGCGGGACGCCTTCGCGATCGCGCGGGCGCGCCAAGGCCGGGTCGCTTCGGTGCTCGGCGAGCCGGGCATCGGCAAGAGCCGGCTGCTGTCCGAGCTTCGTGCGCATGTCGCGGCAACCGATCCAACGGCGACGTGGCTGGAAGCGCGCTGCCTGTCATACGGCCGCGGGCTTCCGTATCACCTCGTCGCCGACCTGGTGCGCTCCGCGATCGGGGTCGCGGCCACCGCGGATGAGCCGGAGGTCCGCGCCGCGCTCGAACAGCGCACCCGCGAGCTCTTCGGCGACGCGTGGGCCGACGCGTACGCGTACCTCGGCCACCTGCTCTCGGTCCAGCTCAGTCCCGAGGAACGCGCGCGCATGGCAACGCTCGAGTTCGAGACCCTCAAGCGCTACACGTCCTCGATCATTGGCCTTGTGCGCGCGCTCACCAAGCGCGGCCCGCTCGTCCTGGCACTCGAGGATCTGCATTGGGCCGATGGCCCGTCGGTAGAGCTGCTCATGGGCCTGATGCCGCTCGCGAACGAGCTCCCGCTGTTCATCGTCGCGACGTCCCGGCTCGACCGTGAAAGCGAGGGATGGCGCTTCGTGTCGGGCATTCGTGATCTCTTCGGTGACGCGCTCATCGAGATCCGGCTCGAGCCGTTATCGGGCGACGACACGCGGACGCTCGTCGGCAACCTCCTGCGGGTCGAGTCCTTGCCCGAGCAGACGCGCGATCACATCCTCACGAAGGCCGAGGGGAACCCGTTCTTCCTGGAGGAGGTCATCCGCATGCTCATCGACCGCGGCGCGATCGAGCGCCATGGCGATCGATGGGTCGCGACGGCCAAGGCATCCGACGTCGAGATCCCGGACACGCTCCAGGGGCTGCTCCTCGCACGCATCGACCGGCTGCCGGCGGAGAGCAAGCGCACGCTCCGCGTGGCTGCGGTGATCGGGCGGCAGTTCGGCGTGACGATGCTCGAACGGCTCCTCGAGGCCCGCACCCAATGACCGCCCGCACCGAGCTCAGCACGCTCGAGGCGAGCGGCCTCGTGCAGATCGCGGCGATGGAGCCCGAGCTCGAGTACCTCTTCCGGCACGCGCTCGTGCAGGACGCCGCGTATAGCTCCCTGCTGAAGCAGGATCGCCGCACGCTGCATCGCCTGGCGGCAGAAACGCTGCTCGGCCTGTACCCCGAGCGCCTACGCGAGCTGGCCGGGGTCATCGCGATGCACTACGAGCTTGCGGGTGACGCCGCGGCCGCGGCGGAGCATCTGGTCATCGCAGGCGAGCACGCCCTCGAGCGGTTCGCCAATAAGGACGCGGTCGCGTTCTTCGATCGCGCCGAGGCCAGCTTCGCACCGGACGACCCGCGCATCGACCTGCGGCTCCGGGCGGCGCTCGGCGGTGGGCGCTTGTCGTGGTCGTTCCGCGGCCAGGACGACGCGCTCGGCCGCCTCGAGCGCGCGCTCGCCTTCGGAGAGGCCACCGGCGATCCAAAGCTGTTGGGGGACATCTACTTCTGGATCGCCTTCCTCCGGCGCATGCGCGGCGAGACGGTCGCGTCGAGCGACGAGCTGCGCCGGGCCGTCGATCGTGCGGCCGAGATCGGTGCGACTCGCGACGACCCGGTCGCGCAGGCGATGCCGGCCGCGTTCATGGCGGTGGGCATGATCTTCGGCGGCGAGCTCCGCGAAGGGAATCGGATGCTCGACGACGCCCTGAAGATCATCGCGCCGCGCGCGGATCCAGTGTCTGCCGCGATCCTGAGCGGCCTGCTGACGATCGGCTACGCGCGTCATGGCGACTTCGATTCGGCGGACCGGGCCATTGCCGTCGCGCGGCAGCTGGCGGCGAACGGCGACCCGATCGCGGCGCTTGACGTAGACATCGCCTCGAGCGGCGTCATGATGGAGCGGGGCGATATGGCCGCGGGCGAGGCGATGGCCACGAGCTGCGCCGCACGATCCGAAGCACTTGGGGCGCTGGCCTGTGCGGTCCCGTCGAACGTGCTCAGCGGCGCCGCCCATCTCGCACGCAATGACGCCGCCGGCGCGATGGCGCCGCTGGAGCGTGGCGAGGCCCTCGCGCACATCGCCAGCATGGGATCGTTCCAAACGCTCGCCGAGGGCTTGCTCGGCTCGGTCCGAGCGCGACTGGGCGGCGACTCGGCCGGCAAGGCGGGATGGGATGCCGCCCTCGATCGCGCGCGCGCGACGCACGACCGGCATGGGGAGGCGATCACGCTATGGCAGCGGGCGGCCACGCGCGCACACGCCATGCCGCCTGACCTCGCCGCAGCGCTCGCTGACATCGATATCGCCGTCACGCTCTTTGAGGAGATGGAGGCCCG
>JALYKF010000147.1 GCA_030774905.1 Chloroflexota bacterium | reverse complement strand
GGACGGCGCTGAGCTCGCGAACGAGCTCGTCCTCGCTGAACGGCCGCCCATCCGACTTGAGGATCCGCTGTTCGATCTTCACGCCGGTCTGCTCGCGGATAAGCGAGCCGAGCTGACCGGAGTAGTTCTCCTCCACCAGCACCAGCTGCTTCGCCTTCGCGAGCACCGCGGCGACGTCGTCGACGGGGAAGGGCTTCATGAGCCGCACCTGGAGGAAGTTGACCTGCTTGCCGTCCTCGGCGAGGACGGCCATCGCGTCCTGGATCGTGCCCTTCGTCGAGCCCCAGCCCACGACGGTCAGGTCGGCGTCCTCGGGACCCCAGAGCTTGCAGCGCTGCTCCGCCGGGATCGCCTTGAGCAGCAGCGCGAGCTTGCCCATGCGCTTTTCCATCATGGCCATGCGCATCTCGACGCCCTCGGTGATGTGGCCGTCGGGGTCGTGCTCGTCCGTCGTGGACCAGAACCGGCCGCCGACCACGCCCGGGCGTGAGCGGGGCGAGATGCCGTCCTCGGCGAGCGCGTAGCGGAGGTACTCCTTCGCGTCCCCGTGCTCCATACCGTTGCCATTGCCGTCGTGCCCATTGGCGTGCATCCGTACGAGCCCTTCGCCGTTCGTGGCGACCGGGGTCCACTCGCTGCCGGTGAACGTCTTGCCGCGATCGATCTCGGGGTACTTCAGCTCAAGCTCATCGAGCGTCACGTACGCGGCGGCGAGCTTCTTGTCCGAGAGGACGATGACGGGCATCTGGTAGCACTCGGCCCAGTTGAACGCCGAGAACGTGTCCTGGTATGCGTCGTTGAGATCGCCCGGAGCGATCACGACGTGCGGGAAGTCGCCCTGGGCCGGGTGCAGCACGAACTGCAGGTCACCCTGCTCCTGACGCGTCGGCAGGCCGGTCGACGGCCCGCCGCGCTGGTACATCACCAACACCGGACCGGGCGCCTCGGTGATCGATGCGAAGCCGATGCCTTCGACCATGAGCGCGAAGCCGGGGCCGGATGTCGCGGTCGAGCTGCGAACGCCCATGTGTGCGGCGCCGACGGCCATGTTGATCGAGCTGATCTCGTCCTCGCACTGCACCACGAGCAGGTTGAACTCACGCTGGTTCTTCTCGAGGTACACGGACTCGTCCGTCGCCGGGGAGATGGGGTAGTAGGTCTGGAAGTGGCAGCCGGCCTTCAGCTTCGCGATCGCGTGGATCTCGTAGCCCTTCGCCAGCAGGCGCGCCTTGGGCCTGCGGTGCGGCTGCAGCGTGTACGGGAAGCCGGCGACGTCCTTCTTGACGAACTCCATCGCGATGCGCGCCGCGCGCACATTCAGCTCGCCGACCTCGCTCCGCTTGCCCTTGAACTGGCCCATGATCACGTCGGCCACGAGGTCGAACGGGTAATTGCAGAGGGCAAGCGACGCGCCGAGGCCCACCGTGTTCTTCATGACCTCGTAGCGTCGAGCCTGGTCGCCCTTGCCGATCTGATCGAGTGCTTCCTTGATGATGTCCATGAACGGCACGGGAAAGAACTGCAGGTCGGTGCGGCCGCTCGCGGACGGGTCGAAGTCGATCGCGCTGTCGTAAATGACGCCTGCGCCTTCAGAGAGATCGCCGATGTGCCCGTAGTGGGTCGGCCAGCGGCGATGGTCACCGTCGCCGGCAAGGGTTTCGTGATCCAGGGCGACGAGGATGTCGGCCTTGTCGCGATGGGAATGGATCGGTTCCTCGTCCACGCGCACCCGATAGAAGCTGTGCTTTCCCATGATGTTCGAGTGGTACTCGATATTGGCGAAGACCCTCAGTCCGGCGCGGCTGCAGGCTTTCGCGAAGACTTCGGCGGAGGCGTTGATGCCGCTTCCCTGTGGTCCACCGATCATCCAGGAAAGCCGGTTCTTCTGCATTCGGAAGTCCTATTCTACCTGCGCATGACCACACGTCGCGAACGCGACACGATGGGTGACGTCACAGTCCCTGCGGACGCCCTCTACGGAGCGCAGACCGCCCGAGCGGTCGAGAACTTCCCGATCTCCGGCCTGCGTCCATTCCCGGCGTTCATCCGAGCGACGGTGCTCGTGAAGAAGGCCGCCGCGATGGCGAATGCGGAGTCGGGACGCCTTCCACAGGACCTTTGCCGCGCGATCGTGGCCGCGTGCGACGAGATCCTCGCCGGGAAGCACCTCGATCAGTTCGTCGTGGACGTGTTCCAGGCTGGGGCGGGGACCTCGCACAACATGAACGCCAACGAGGTCATCGCCAACCGGGCGAACGAGATCATCGGAGCGGGCAAGCGGGGCGAGTACTCCACGGTCAACCCGAACGACCACGTGAACATGGCCCAATCCACCAACGACGTCACCCCGACGGCCATCCGCCTGGCGCTGCTCGACCTGACCAAGACGGTGAGCGCCGAGCTCGAGGCCCTTGGGGGTGCGTTCGCGGCCAAGGCGACGGAATACGCAGGCACTGTGAAGCCAGGGCGGACCCATCTCCAGGACGCGGTGCCCATCACGTTCGGACAGGAGTTCGGTGGCTGGGCCGTGCGGATGAGGAGCGCGGCCGCACGCCTGACCGCGGCTCGGGCGGAGCTCTGCGAGCTCGGCATCGGCGGCACGGCCGCCGGCACCGGGCTGAATGCCGATCCCGAGTACCGCGCGCGGGTATGCCGCTATCTCGCGGAGTGGACCGGCGATCCCATCGTGCCCGCGGCCGACCTCTTTGCGGCGATGCAGTCGACCGCGGCGTTCGTGCGGACCTCGAGCGGCATGCGCACGGCCGCGATCGAGCTGTCGAGCATCGCCAACGACATCCGCCTCATGGTCTCCGGCCCGCGCACCGGGTTCGGCGAGCTCATCCTGCCCGCTGTCCAGCCCGGCTCGTCGATCATGCCGGGGAAGGTGAACCCGTCGATCGCCGAGATGGTCGACCAGGTCTGCTATCAGGTGATCGGCAACGACACCGCCGTCATGCTCGGCGCGCAGGCCGGACAGCTCGAGCTCAACGTGATGATGCCGGGCATGAACTTCGCCCTGTGCTTCTCCGCGACGATCCTGGCGAACGCGACGCGCGTCTTCCGAACGAGATCGATCGAAGGGATGCAGGTCGACGAGGCCCGGGCCAAGGAGCACGTCGACTCGAGCCCCTCACTCATCGTGACCGCGCTCGCCCCACACATCGGCTACGCGAAGGCGGCCGCCCTGGTGAAGCGGGCGCTCGCCGAGCGCCGGCCGCTCATCGACGTCGCACTCGAGGAAAAGGTCCTCCCCGAGGCCGATCTGAAGCGCGTCCTGGATCCGCTGCCGATGACCAAGGGCGGCGTGCAGACCTGAGCCGGACCGCCGCGATCGCGGGCGAGATCGTGCTCGCGCTCGTCGGACTGACCTTCACGGCGCAGGGCCTCGGCCTGACTCGCGGCGTGCGCAGCGTGATGAATGACCGGCCGGAGTGGGTCGCCATCGGCAGCGCGATGGTCGTCCTCGCGATCGTGTTGCTCTGGGTCTCGACGCGCCGCCGGCCGGCATCGTGACGAAGCGCGCGATCGCCGCCTTCGCGCATCCCGACGACGAGACGTTCTCGGTCGGCGGCACGCTCGCGCGGGCGGTCTCGCTCGGGTGGCATGTGACGGCGATCTGCGCGACGCGCGGCGAGGTGGGAGAGATCGCGCCAGGCACGAAGGCGACGCCACAGACCCTCGGCGCCGTCCGCGAGCAGGAGCTGCGGGCAGCCTGTGGGGCGCTCGGCGTGACGGACGTCCGGTTCCTCGGCTATCGCGACTCCGGGATGGACGGCACGCCGGAGAACAAGGACGGGCGCGCGTACATCAATGCGCCGGATGCGGAGGTCGTCGACAAGCTCGCGGTCCTGTTCCGCGAGGATCCGCCGGCCGTGGTGTTCACCTTCGACGAGAGCGGGATCTATGGACATCCCGACCACAAGGCGATCCACCGCCATGCGACGGCCGCGTTCGATCGCGCCGCGGAACCCGACGCGCGGCTCCTGTACACGGCGTTGCCCAAGAGCGTCGCGAAGATGATTGGGGACCAGCTGCGCGCCGCCGGCGTGCAGGGCGGCCTGCCCGGTGACTTCGGCGTCCCGGACGAAGCGGTCGATATCCGCGCGAACGTCAGCGCGGTCATCGAGGCGAAGCGAACGGCCGTCGCGGCTCACGCCACCCAGATCGCCGAATGGCAGGCTCACATGTCGGAGGAGCAGCGAACGAACATATTGTCGACGGAGTATTTCCACGTTGCCCGCGGCTCGAAGCCGCGGAACGACGACCCGCTCGCTTAGTCAGGCGCCTGCCGCTCGTAGAGCGTGCCCAGCGCCGCGATCTCGCCGAGGTGTCCGAAGGTGCCTTGCACCACGCCCTTGTACCGCTGTGCGGTCGCGTGATCGGCCGCACGCAGGCGGGGCACGAGGTCGTCGCAGACCGCTGCGAGATACGCGACCAGCTGATCCGCGCGGAGCTTCGGGATCGCCTCGACCTCCGCGAAGGAATAGCCGCTGATCGCACCGAGCCCATCGGTCCCGGTGCCGCGCGGGTCGTAGCCGGTTCGCTCGGCCCAGCCGTCGGCGATCCAGTGCTGCCGCTCGGGCGCGCTGTTCTCCAGCCACATCGTGACGAGATCGAGCCACCGCGCGACGTGCCAGACGGTGTCGCCGATCGAGTTCATCTCTCGCGCCGGACGCCAATGCAGCGCAGGCTCGGGCGTCCGGGCGAGGCGGCGCTCGAGCGCCCCGCGCAGGTCGCTGACCCATTCGGCAAGCAGCTCGCCGCGTGCGCTCACG
>JALYKF010000146.1 GCA_030774905.1 Chloroflexota bacterium | reverse complement strand
GTTCGCGCCGTTCGCGCCCGAGGCGACGTACTCGCCGGCCAGCGGGTCCTTCGTCTTCACCGGGGTCGGAAGCCCGCCGACGCCGCCGGCGCCGCAGGCCCCGAGGACCATCAGCGCCGCGATCAGGATCCCAACTCCCCGTCCCCACTGCCGGATATCCAAGGCTCGCCTCCAACCAATTACTTCGCTAGACCGCAGATGCTCCGTCACGCGGTCTAGGCCGGCATCCCTCAAGGGGGGGAGAGCGGTGGTCCCAATGCGGCCTATTTGCGTACAACAGACGGCCCGGACGGCTAAACTGGGGCTCTCCCACCGCGGCCGTACGCGGAGGCACTGGTGTAACGGCAGCACAACAGAATGTGGATCTGTTAGCGAGGGATCGTCCCCCTCGTGCCTCCCAGCAGCGGCACCTGACGCTGCGTCAGCGACGAAGTGAAGCGATCGGCATCGCGGGCACCGTGCCGACCTTCGGTGACGGCGCGTTCGACTGGTCGGTCTTCTTCTCGCTGGAGCCGTTCTTGATGTTGACGCCGCTGTTCGACCCGGACCGGACGCTGTCCTTCACCTCGACCGCCACACGGCCAGCATCCTCCAGCTTCGTGGTGACATTTGTGTCGCCACGCGCGCCCAGGAAATGCGTCGACACCGTGCCATCGGGGATGTTCGGCAGCGTGACGACCAAATGCCCATCAACGACGCCGAGCTGCGCACCTGGCGTCTGTAGGACCTTCTTGCCGTTCTTGATCCCGTTGGTTCGACCGAGCGTGTCCACTACGAGCGAGTTCTCATCCGCGACCGTGACGGTCACCGTGCGCTCGGCTTTGGGCGCCGGCACGGCCGGAGCGGGCGTGCCGCCCTTCTTCGTCGTGGTCTGTTGACCGGGCGCCGTGACCACGATCGTGGTGTTCTGCGGATCCGTGTTCGCGACCGAGCCTTCGGTCGTGGTCTCGGTCGTCGTGCCATCGGGTGCGACGCCGATCGTGAACGCCGTGCCGCGCACCGACGCGGTCGACGCGGTCGTGTGGATCTCGTACTTCGAGCCACCGTGGATGAGCTTGGTGACGACGTGCCACGTCGTGCCGAGATCCTGCTGCATGACGATGACCGTGCTGCCATCCGGGTTGGCATGCGCCTCGTGGATGGAGAGCTCCGTGTCGGGCTCCAATTCGACGGTCGAACCTTCGAAGTACGTGAGGACGGCGTGCGCGTCCGGGCCGGTCTTCACGCTGTCGCCCGGTCCGAGCAGCGCACCGTCATCGGCCGCCGCGAATTCTCCCGTCGCGTGACGCACGAGAACGGATCCGGAGATGATGGTCAACGTGGTGGATGACCCAAGGGCGACGCGCTGGTCCTTCGCTGCGAGCGCGCCGGTCGCCCCGATGAAGACAGCGAGCACGAAGGCGAAGCCGACAGCGGCAACGCCGAAGCGCACACGACTATTCACAGGCACCTCCGCGAAAACTCCCCTGACCTACGTCCGCCGACGGTCCGCCATGCCCGTCGCTCGGAACGCCAGGGATAACGAGGTGGCTGGCCGATCAGTAGGGGGGTCGACTGGCTGTCGCTGTATCTAACGAGTGGCAGGCAGCCCGCTTGGATGACAACGTGATATGTGGTCGAAAACGCGTACAGCTATTCGCGGGGGGGCGAATACTCCGAAAGGACTACGAGGAACGGGCGTGTGCGTCCCGGCTGAATTGTCAGCCCTTCGGTCAGTCCTGCTTTGTTGAATACCGCGACACGCAGTCCATGGACGCGCTCCGTGCGGCGGTCCCACGTCGTACCGCACACCGGACACGCGAACGGACCTTCAGGCATCCGCTCGCCATGCTTCAACAGGATCTTCGCGCAGCAGCGCTCCACATTCGGCTCGTGGCCATCCTTCGCCGCGAGATACGGGAACGACGCCGCCGGTCCGGTGCGATCGCGCCGCACGAACGCGCGACCGTCGCCGCGCGTGAAGGTGTCGCGTGCTGTCTTCTGCCACGCCGTCGCGTCCTCCGGACACGAGAACCGCGCTCCCTCGGCATAGAAGCCGCCCCACTCGACGATCCAGTCCTCACAGCAATCGGAGAGGATCACGCGATCCATCGGAGCACCGCCTTCTGCGCGTGCAGCCGGTTCTCGGCCTGGTCGAACACCGCGCTGTGCGGCCCGTCGATGACCTCGTCGGTGATCTCCTCGCCGCGATGCGCCGGCAGGTCGTGCAACACGATCGCGTCGGGCTTCGCGTTCGCCAGCAGCTCGGCGTTCACCTGGAACCCAGCAAACGCCCGGCGCCGGCGTTCGTACTCCTGCTCTTGTCCCATGCTGGTCCACACATCCGTGTACACGACGTCCGCATCGCGCACGGCCGCGATCGGGTCGGACAGGTACGTGATGCGCGCGCCCGTCGACCGCGCCACCGAATCGGCGAGCTCGCGGTACCGGGACAGCGGCTCGAATCCCCCGGGCGACGCGACCCGTAGCGTCATGCCGGTCTTGGCCGCGCCGAGCATGAAGGAGTGCGCGACGTTGTTGCCGTCGCCGACGTACGCGGCGATGACATCGCGGAGCGGGCCTTTCCGTTCGCGGATCGTGAAGATGTCAGCGAGCCCCTGGCAGGGGTGCGAGAGATCCGACAGCCCGTTGATCACGGGCACGGCCGAGTACTTCGCGAACTCCTCGAGCGTCTCGTGGGCGAACGTGCGAAGCACGACCACGTCGACGTAGCGGCTGACGACCCGGGCGACGTCCGAGACGCTCTCCCGCCGTCCGAGCCCGACCTCCTGCGGCGACAAGTACGAGCTGTGGCCACCCAGGTCGCGCATCGCGACATCGAAGCTGAGGCGCGTTCGCAGGCTCGGCTTCTCGAAGATCATCGCGAGCGCCCGGCCGCGGAGCGGCGCGTCGCGCGGAATGGGATCGCGTTTCAGCGCGTCGGCATCGTCGAGGAGTGCGGTCATCTCATCGGTCGACAGATCGGCGATCGAAAGGAAGTGGCGCACCTGGGTCGCGACGGTGGTCACTGCACGGCCCGCAGCCTGGGGTCGCCCTCGGCGAGCACGGCGATCGCGTTGCGGACGTCGCCCGGTGC
>JALYKF010000145.1 GCA_030774905.1 Chloroflexota bacterium | reverse complement strand
TCGTCGGCGGCCCAGTCCTGGCGCGTGAGCACCTTGGAGGCGCCGCTCGCGGCCGAGGCGTAGCTGCCGCCGAACGACGCCATCGCGCTCTGCACGTCGTTGAGGAGCCGCGCGACGGGGCCGGCGTTCAGGTCGGTGACGTCCATGAACGTGATGCCGACGCGCAGGAGCGCGCTCGTGTTGCCTGAGGCGCGGAACTGCGCGAAACGCGCGCCTCCATCGATGGGCAGGGGCGCTCCGTAGTGCTCGTTGCGGTCGGTGTCGTACATGTCGTCGTCGTCGGTCACAGCGGTCCAGCCGCTCCAGGTGACGCCATCGGGCGAGCTGCGGACTTCCATCGCGACGGACTCCGTGAGCATGCGCTGGGTCCAGTGGATCCCGAGGCGGTCGAAAAGCTGGTCGGCGGCGATCGACCCGGAGACGTAGTCGGGGCCGCTATCGCCGATCGAGCCGACCGAGGGGCCGACGGCCTGCGCCACGGGCGCGTCGAGGGTCACCTCACGCGCGACGATGCGGCCGGAGCTGACCGGGGAGGCGTTCGCGGGCGCGCTGGTCCGGGGGAAGAGACCCAAGGTGAAGAGGGCGATCAGGGTCACGAGGCGCAGGCGGCGTCGCATTGGCGAGTTCCCTCTTCCTTCCTCGCCACCGTCCCCACGCGCGCGCTTGGAACATTCTGCCTTGGAACGATGGCCGCGTATAGCCAAAACGTGCCGGGCGGTGCCCCTGTTATCGGCGGACGGAAGTACTAGTGGGCCCCCGGTATGGCTAGAACGGCGACAGCCGCACCATCGTCGACTTGAGTCCGAGGTAGGTGCGCAGGAACACGTCCGCCGGAACATCGACCGAGCCGTTCGTACCGGTGAATTTCACCGAGACCACGTGCCCCACGTTGCCGGGTGACTGGTTGCTCACATCCGTGGAGGTGAGCGTGCCGATGTCGCGGCCGTTGTAGCTGATGATCGCGCTGCGGATCTGGGCGCTCGAGAACGTGACCGTCCAGCTCGCGTGCTTGTTCGGCACCGGGACCTGCACGAGGAGGTCGGCCGGGTCCGCGACCGGCACGAGCCACGGGTCGTTGGGCTTGCAGACGGTGCCGGTGTTCCAGCAGCCGACGCCGACGGTGTACCCGCCGCTCGATGACGAGAAGTACGCGCGGATGGCGGCGCCGTTGTAGGTGATCACCTTGCCCGCGGTCGCGGCGACGGCCGCGATGGACGCGCTCGTCTCCACCGTCGCGCCGCCGTAGCACTGGTCCATCTGGTCATCGCGCACGTCGTAGTCCCGGCCCGGGGCGGTACTCGTGAAGCCGTAGCTCCGCGCGGCGAGGGCCTGGGCCTTGTACGCCTCGGGGTGCCAGCCGTTCGGCATCTCCTTGGGGATGACGCCCTTCACGTAGTCGTCGTAGCTGACGAAGTTCACGACCCGAAGGTTGTTGGTGCCATCGTTCTTGAACTGCAGCTTGCCGTGGAAGAACTCGCCCTTCTCCTGCACGGTGATCGGCGCGTTCGCGTCGGTCGGGACGAGCGTGACCGGACCGGCGCCGGAGTACTTGAGCGCCGGCGGGTTGGCCGACTGGTCGTAGACCTTCACGACGCCGCTCTGTGCGGCGATCTGGTACGTGACGTTCGCGCTCGCGGTACCGACGACCGCGTTGCCTGCCGCCTCGTTCACCACAGTGAACCCGCCCGCCGATCGCACGTTGATGAGCCACGTATTCATGAACGCCGAGCCGCACGAGGCAGAGCCCGACGACGACGGCGAGGAGAGCAACACGCGCATCGGGCCACGTGGGTTCGTCGCGGCGTCAACGACGGTGAGCTGCGTCCCCGGGTAGTACTTGGCGACGATCTGCTCGCCGGTCAGCGGCGGGCCGGATGCGCCGGTGGCCCAGCCCTGCGCGCCGTACTGGCTCATCCCGACGCCGTGCCCGAAGCCCTTGCCGTAGAAGGTGACGCCGGGCTGCACGCTGATGTTCTCCTGCAGGCGTCCGACGCCGAGCTGGCTGAACCAGGCGACGCCTTCCTGCACGAGGTCCCACGCGATGACGTAGTTGCCCAGCGTGCTCGGGAGCGAGACCGGGACCTGCACGACCGCGCTCTGGCCGACCGCGAGGTCCGTCGCGAGGTAGCCGCGCTGGCCGTCCCACACGACCGCGCCGCCGCTCGGCGTGAGGATGTGATAGCTGAGGTGCACCGGGTTCGGGCCGCCGGCGGGCCACGAGCGCGCTCCGTAGTTGGAGACGCGCACGTTCAACAGGAGCGACGCGCCGACGGTGGCGAGGCCGGGGGTGTTGGTCTGGTCGTAGCCGCCGTTGAAGCCGCTGGTCACGATCATCGGCGTCGTCACGTACGGGGAGCCGATCTGCGAGAACCACGCCACGCCTTCACGCACGGTGTCGATCGCCAGCGAGTACGTGCCGACGGTCGTCGGCGTGGTGAACCCGACGTTGATCGTGCGGGCCTCGCCGGGCGCCAGGTCCGTCGCGCCGATGCTCGTGCGCGCGCCGTCCCACAGGAAGACGCTGCCGTTGGCCGCGAGCACGTGGTAGCTGAGGTTCACGGCGTTCGCCCCGGTGGCCGACCACGGCACGTTGCCGCGGTTGGTCACCGTGACCGGCACGGTGCGGCTCTCGCCGATCACCGCGAGCGTCGTCGGTGCGATCGCGTACCCGGCCGCATAGACCGCCGGCGAGACCTGGGTCTGGAGCTTCAATGGGACGGCACCGAGCGACTCGAACCACGCGATGCCCTCGCGGACGAGATCGAACGTGAGCGTGTACGCGCCCGTGGCGGCGGGCGTGGTGACCAGTGCCGTGATGGTCGTGCTCGCGCCCGCGGCGACGTCAGCAGGGAGCGACGTGCGCAGGCCGTCCCACACGACGACTTGGCCCGTGGCGTTCGTCCAGTGGTAGCTGAGGTCGACGAGGCTCGCGCCGGTCGCGTTCCACGCGGCCACGCCGGAGTTGGAGATCGGCACGTTGACCGTGTAGGTCGTCGCGTTCAAGAGCGCGGGCATCTGCACGAGGCCCCACGTCGCGTTGAACGCCGGCGTGATCTGCATGCCGTACGTGCTGCTCGGGTTGAGCCACGCGACGCCCTCTTTCACGAGCGCGAGCTGCAGCAGGTACGGACCCGGCTGGGCCGGGGTCGTGATGAGCGCGGTGAGCTGACGTTGGGCGCCCGCCGGGACGTCGACACCGAGGGCGGTGCGCACGCCGTCCCACACGGCCGCGCGGCCGGCGGAGTCGGTCCAGTGGTAGCTGAGGTTCACCGGGTTCGGTCCCGCGGCGTTCCAGGTGTCGGTGCCGGAGTTCGTGAGCGTGACGGGCACCTGGATCTGGAGACCGGCGCCGGCCGAGGTCGGCGGGGTGACCTGGTACGTCGCGAATAGGTTGGCGCTCGGGCCGGCGAGGGCGGGGGCGCTCTGAGTGAGCACCGCGACGGCGACGCAGAGCAGCGCGATCCAGCTACGCCTCAACGAGTTTCCCTTCCCTGACACGGTGCGAACTCGTCTGTCCTGCGGGCGGACAGGTGTTGGTCGTTCGTACAGCCAACGAAATCACGGTACCAGCGTTACCGGCCGTGGAGAACCACTTCCGAACCATCGCAACCCCTCCGCCACGATGTCGACGACAAGCGCCACGGCGCCGGGCGGCGGGGAAGCAAGCGGCAGCACGATCGTGACCGAAGCTCCGGGCGCAACAGCCTGTTGCGCGAGCGGGACTCGCGGTCCCTCCCACACGAGAACGCTGCCATCGATAGCGAGCCAATGCGACCCAAGATCAAGCGGGGCCGTGCCGCCCGACGTCCAGGGCGCCTGCCCGGCGTTCGTCGCCGTCACGGTCACTGCCGGCGTGGAACGCGAGATCGTTGTCGACGCGAGCGAGAACGCGGCGCGGTAGTCGATGACGGCGCTGAGCGCGCCGGTCGCGGGGGATATGCCATAGCTCGAGAACCAGGCGACACCCTCTTGAACAAGATCGACTCGGAACGTGTAGGTCGCTGCGGCACTCGATGGCGGCACGGCAACAGCGACGTTCAGGGTCACTGTCTGGCCGGGCGCGACGTCGCTGGGCAGGACGGTCCGCTCGCCGTCCCATACGAGCACCCGATCGAGCAGGTCGTAGACATGCGCGGCAGCGTGCACGGGCGTGGCGCCACCGGCGCGCCACGTGAGCAGCCCCATGTTCGTCAGCGTCACGGGCAGGAGCGCCCGACTACCTGGCAAGAAGGAGGTGGCGGGAGCGGTGAGGCCATAGGTCGCGCCGAGGCCGGTGGTCACGTTGACCAAGAGGTCGCGGGTCGGCACGCCCTGGCTGGAGAACCAGGCGACGCCCTCCTGCACGAGGTCGAGACGCAGGGTGTAGGAACCCGTCTTCGCGGGCGATGTCACGTTCATCGTCACGACGGCCGTCTGCCCCGGCGCAAGATCCGTCGGCAGATTCGCTCGCGCGCCATCCCATACGACGATCTCGCCGGCCGATCCGATCCAGTGATACGAGAGGTGCACGGGCGTTGTCCCGGCTGCCGGCCACACCGCGGTTCCGGTGTTCGAGACGGTCACAGGAACCGCATTCGACCCGAGGACCAGCGTGGATTGGGAACCGGCCGCGGGCGCGTAGCCGGCCGCCAGTCCGCTAGTGACGCCGATCGTGGCGTTCGCGCTCGGCGCGCCGCCGGCCGAGAACCAGGCCACGCCTTCGCGGACGAGATCGATCCGAAGCACGTACGAGCCGGCCGTCTTTGGCGGCGCGATGAGGGCATTGACGATCACCGATCCGCCGATCGGCACCTCCGCCGGGAGGGGGCTGCGCTGTCCATCCCAGACCACGGCAGTCCCCGCAAGGTCGGTCCAGTGATACGCGAGCCGAACCGGGTTGGGACCATCCGGCGACCACGCGAAGCTGGACTGGTTCTTGATCGTGATCGGCGCGGCGATGGGTGCGGCGAACGTCGCGCTTTTGGGAAGCGCGCTGATGTCATACGTCGCGCCATACCTGGCGGGCGCGTTCACGGTCACCGCGCGAAGTGCATTGACGCGGCCCATGCCGAAAACGTCATCGACCCCGACGGCGCCCTGATCATCGGCGGTCGCCCGGAGTCGGTCGGCCAGTTGCTGGCCCGTGAGGCTCGGTTGGGTCGACAGCAGCAGTGCGGCGATCCCCGCGACGAGCGGCGCAGCCTGCGACGTTCCGCTGAACGCGGCATAGACCGTTGTCGAGGGGTTTGCGCGGGACAAGGTCGTCGGATACGTCGGCGTCGTGCTCCAGATACGGACGCCCGGCGCCGAGACGTCGACATAGCCGTTCACGTTGCTGAACGCGACGTGGCCGTCCGCCTGATCGGTCGCCGCGACCGCGAGGACCACCGGGAAGGCTCCCGGAAACTGCGGCTCGTTGATGGAGCC